>JALETB010000024.1 GCA_022781715.1 Clostridiales bacterium
TGGCGGAAAGAGTGGGATTCGAACCCACGATGCGTTGCCGCATACCTGATTTCGAGTCAGGGCCGTTATGACCACTTCGATATCTTTCCGTAAAAGCATAATTATTTTATATTATTATTCGGCTTTTGTCAATAGTTTTTACGCTATTTTTTTAATTAAATTCTTTTTTTCTTGATTTTTTCGCGACACAATTATATAATATTTTTATGAATTACGAATTAAAGCCCATTGCAAAAATTTATACCGATTTCGACGACAAATTCGGCGTTCCTCGCCAGAGCGGAAGGGTTCCGTCATTAAATGGAAAAATCGTTATCAATCCAGAATATTCCGACCCGAACGCTTTCCGCGGCTTGGAAAACTTTAACTATATATGGCTGATTTTTGATTTTTCGCTCGCTCACCGCGATAAATTTTCTCCGACAGTCCGCCCTCCACGACTCGGCGGAAACAAACGCGTGGGAGTTTTTGCAACGCGGTCGCCTTTCAGACCGAACAATCTCGGACTTTCGTCGGTCAAACTCGAAAAAATCGAGAAAAACGACGAAGGTATTTGCCTTTTTGTGTCCGGCGCTGACCTTGTGAACGGCACGCCGATTTTTGACATAAAACCTTATATCCCCTATGCAGATTGTCATAACGACGCGACAGAAGGGTTCACCGAAACCACAAAATTTCACTCTCTCGAAGTGGAATTTCCGCAAAACCTCTTAAACTATATCCCCGAAAATAAAAGAAGAGCGCTTATCGACTGCCTTGCAGACGACCCGCGCCCCTCTTATCTCGATGACGGCAAAAAATTCACGATGAAATTCGCCGGCTTCGATATAGGTTTTTACGTTAACGATAATAAATTACGCGTAACGGACGTTAAACGACTTCCGTAAGGTTTCTGCAATCATTCAAAAACGCCGCAATATCGCCGAGCAGCGTACCGACGACCGCCCAGAATATAGCGAATCGATAACCGACAGTAAGCGTGAGAACGACGCCGAGCAGGAAAAAGAATATTCTTGACGCGATAAACAAAATTTTGTTCTGCTTGTTAATTTTTACAGTTCTCTTTGCCAGTTTAATTATCGTGGGAACGACTTTCGGATCAGCCGTTTTTACGGAAACGCTCGCGCCGTCGCATCGAACGTCCTCTGCACCGAGAGCGATTCCGCCCGTTCTTTTTATCGTTTCTTTATCGGCAACGGCGTTACCGACGTAAACCGCGTTATTTTCTTTAACGCTTTCGGCTTTGTAAACAGATGTCGCTCCGGAAACCGCACCGCTGCAACCTACCGCGTTTTTAACCGCTTCTACGTTTTCTTTCGAATCCGCGCTTAGCAGTTTGCTGCCGATACCCAAATCCTCTTCAAGTTCGACGATTGCGCCGCAAGAATTCTCTTTTATGCCGAATTCGATTATTATTTTACCGAGTACAACTCCGTTTTCGGCAACATAGACAACCGCATTTTCATTCGATTCGTCAATCGCAACGCCGTTTTTATTCAGGAACTTTTTGCTGCCCGCAAGAATTTTCTTGTCGTCAACGATAAAACTCGCTCCTCTGCCCTCGATAAACTCAAAATCACTCTTTTCAACGCTATTAACATTCTTATAATAATCTTTAAGCGTTTTTGCTATCGGGTCGTTAAGGTCGGCTTCCGCCGTAACGATATACTCCGAAAACTTCTTTTCGTTATCCGTTTCCACGCCGACAACCTTTCCGTTTTCAGAAGTTAACACGCCGGTCTTATCGAAACAAACATTTTCGGCAGTCGATAATTTTTCTAACGTTTCTTCGAATTTATTTTCATCGAAAATCATTCCATTCGAAGCCGCATACACACGTGCGAAAACATAATTTTTAACTAACGAAGCGATATTATTACCCAAAACCCCGAAGAAAACCACGCTTGCGCCTATACACAGCCATTTTTGAGTAAGAGTTGACCAATACTGGCTACCGCTGAATATCGGTGGAATAAAAATCAAAAGCAGTCCCGCGCCAAGCAAAACCATATCGTAAACAAGGATTTTTTTCTTATCCGTAAACGTTTCGTTTTTTATAGTTTCGATTTCCTCATCGGTATAACCGACTTCTTTAAGCCTGATTTCGGCGTTGGCAAAAACCGAATACAAACACGAAATCAAAGAATAAGAGAAAATTATCGCGCAGCCTAAAAGCCTGAATCCGAAATATAACACGGCGAACGATGAAACAAGAACAAGACCTTTTTCGATCGCATATCTCTTTTCGGCGATGTCGCTGATAAACGAATACAAGGTTTCATAACCCGCCAAAGCATAGCCGAACATAAAGATCCACATAGACGCGTCCGCGTTGGTTTTTTCAAAAATAAACCCGAGAACGATTAGAACCGCCGAAATTGCAAGAACAATGATATTTTCCGCTTTTTCGTACCTTTTCTCTTTTGCTTTTTTTTGCTCTTCATCAGCGGCGTCGTCTTCTTCGGCTTCGTCGCCGTCCGATTCTTCAACGGCTTCGGCATTGGTTTCGTTATCGTCGACAACCTCTTCGTCGTCTTCGAAAACAAGTTCGATTCCGTGATTTTCACAGATTGACATCAGCGCGCTGAAAATGTCGTAATCACTTGATAAAGAACTTATAAGGTACTTTATCGATTCCGATTCGTCGTCGAATTTACAATCAAGAACGCCATCGATTGCGCTTATTTCACTCAAAGCCTCATTTAAGACGGCTTTGTCTTTCAAAGCGTAATCTTTGATTCTATATTCGATAGTTTTAATTTTATCGTCCATATCGAACTCCTTTCATATTAATTTTATTCGATTTAATCATTTTTGACCAAGTCGTCGATTTTATTTCAGATAACCCACTCACCGTTAACGAATACGTCGAACTGCCTCCCGTCTTCCGTTTCACATGAAATCGAAAGATCCCGCGTGCCGACCATAAAATCGACGTGTTCGAGAGAAACGTTAAGTCCGGCGGCAAGAAGCGATTCGTCATCCATATCTCCACCGCCACCGACGCAGTTCGGATAACTGTTGCCTATTGCAAAATGACAACTCGCGTTTTCATCGAAAAGCGTTTCGAAAAACAAGACGTTCTGTTTCCTCACGGGCGAATCGAAACCGACCAGAGCGATCTCTCCGAGATAATGCGAACCGTCGTCGGTTTCTATAATTTCTTTAAGCGAATCCAGTCCTTTTTCGGCGCCGTAATCGACTATTCTTCCGTTTTTAAATTCTATCCAGAATTTATCTATTAATTTACCATTTGAGGATAACGGCATTGCCGAAACAAGTTTACCGTTCGCCGTCAACCTGTCGGGCGAAGAAAAAACCTCTTCGGTGGGCAGGTTTGCCGTGAAAGGGATTCCGTCGAGTGCGCCGAGTTCCACGCCGCCGCAGAAAATATAATTCTCAGGCATACCGACCGAAAAATCGGTACCGAGAGAATTTTTATAAATAAAACGTTTGATTTTTGCCTTGTTTAAAAATTCGCAACGTCTTTGAAGATTGCTCTGATGCTCGTCCCACGCGTCGATAACGGACGATTTATCCAGCCTCACGCACGAGATTATCGCTGCCCATAACTTTTTTAACGCAACGGAAGGCGAACAGTCGGGATAAACCTTTTTCGCCCACGCTTTGTTGGGGTACGCGGCAATCGCCCATCTGATTTTGTTGGAACTCGTATATTCGGAGAACTTCTGAAACGCTTTTCTTTTAGCCCTTCTTGCTACGGAAATTTTCTTCGACGAAATTTTTTTCATCGCGTCGGGATTGTCCGAAAGAATCGCGATATAACAAATTTTTTCCTCAATATAACTTTCTCTTTGCGTTTTTTCCCAATCGGGAATAACGGAAAGGCTTTTTATCGTCCTGTTTTTTAAGCCGATTTTTTCAAGTTCCTGATCGTTCCAGAGGACTTCGACGTCCCTCGCGCCGTTTTTATAAGCCGCTTTTGCAATCTCTCTCGTAAGATCCGCAGCGATTACGGGCGACGAAACAACAAGTTTTTCACCTTTTTGCAAGTTTACGCCAACCTTTACGAGAAGTTCGGCGTATTTTTTAATAATTTCTTTTTTCATATCCTAATTTTAACAAAAATGCACTTAAAAATCAATCATATGCCGCGATATTAAAAAATAAATTAGCAACGGCGTTATTTTAAGTTGTTTTTAATTTGAAAATTATATATAATATGATATAATGATTATATGATTATTATAAAATCATAAAGGAAAATATGAACGAAGATATTAATAAAGACAAAACCGACAATATTGCGGACAGTTATATTGACGGATATATAAAACCGCACTTAAAGAAAAGGCGAAAAAAGCGAGCGAAACTTTCCGTAAGCGACGACGACAGATTCGCGCCAGACGTGAATCTGGGGTTAAGCGGCAGTCAGGTCGCTCTCAGAACCGCACAAGGACAGACAAACGAAAAGGCTAAAACTTACTCTAAAACGATTTTCAGCATAATAACGTCTAATCTTTTCACGTTTTTCAACCTTCTGTGCGTTATTTGCGTAGTCGCGCTGATCGTTGCGAGAGAGAAAAACATTTCGAACTACTTTTTCGTCATCGTTTATGCGCTCAATCTTATAATAGGTGTTTTTCAGGAAATCAGAGCGAAGTTTTCGATTGAAAAACTCTCGATTCTGAATCAACCTACGACAACCGCCCTGCGTAACGGCAAACTCGTTAAAATTCCCGTTACCGAAGTGGTGCTTGACGACGTTATAAAACTCTCGGCAGGCGATCAGATCTGTATCGACGGAACGATCGTCAAAGGTTATCTCGAAGTCAACGAATCGATGCTTACGGGCGAATCCGTCCCTGTGAAGAAACAGACGGGCGACACGCTTCTTTCGGGAAGTTACGTCGTCGGAGGAAACGCCTACGTCATCGCCGACAAGGTGGGCGAAAACAGATATATTCAGCAATTATCCGCAAAAGCAAAGAAATTTCAGAGTCCGCACAGCGAACTCATGATAACGCTTAACTGGATAATCAAAATAATCGGACTTCTTATCATCCCGATAAGCGCAGTTACGCTTTATACAAACTACAAGGCAATCGTCGAACAGGCAAACCCCGTTTTCATTCTGAACGGCAAACTAACAGACGAAGGAATAGTGCGTATGGTGAGCAGCACGACGTCGGTCGTCATCGGAATGATTCCCTCGGGAATGTTACTTTTAACGACTCTGGCGTTGGCTGTAGGCGTAATCAGGCTTGCAAACAGACATACTTCCGTCCAGGATATGTACTCGCTTGAAATGCTTGCCAGAGTCGACGTTCTGTGCCTGGATAAAACGGGAACAATAACCGACGGACGAATGCAGGTTACGGATTATTACCTTTTCGATACTACTTACGAGTATTCGATAAACGATATCGTTGCGTCGATGCAAAGCGCGCTCGGAGATAACAATCCGACGGCCCGCGCACTGAAAAACCACTTCGGTTGCAGCCCGAAACTCATCGCAAAACGAACTGTGCCGTTTTCTTCCGAAAAGAAATATTCTGCGGTGACGTTTTTAAACGGCGGAAAAGAACTCGGAACATTTATCCTCGGCGCGTATGAATTCATATTCAAAAATCGCGATATCGGTGAAAACGTTATAAAACAAATCGAGCATTACACTGCTCTCGGACAAAGAGTTTTAATGCTCGCAAGGTCGGATAAGCCCATTGAAAACGGCGAAATACCTGACGATGCGAAACCGTTTGCGATAATAATGCTTAGCGACAATATCCGCCGCGACGCGGTGAAAACCATCGAATGGTTTAAAAAGAACGATGTCGCGATAAAAGTTATTTCCGGCGACAATCCGCTTACGGTTTCGGAAGTTGCGAAAAGAGCCGGAATCGAAGGCGCGGAAAAGTTCGTTTCGCTCGAAGGAATGAGCAAGACCGAAGTAATCAATATCGCGAACAAATACAACGTTTTCGGCAGAGTTACGCCCGAACAGAAAGCCTTGTTGATAAAAACAATGAAGTCGAACGGACATACCGTTGCGATGACGGGCGACGGCGTTAACGATATCCTCGCGATGAAAGAATCGGACTGCTCGATAACGGTCGCCACAGGTAGCGACGCGACGAAAAACATTGCACATATCGTGCTTATGGACAACAATTTCAATTCCATTCCGCATGTTGTTGCCGAAGGACGAAGGGTTATCAATAACATCGAAAAATCATCGTCTCTTTTCCTTATGAAAACGATTTTCACGATGGTTCTTGCGATCATTTCGATAATCGGCGGCAATTTGTTCCCGTTCAGAAGCAATATGATGACGTTGCTCGAACTGCTCGTTATCGGAATGGGTTCGTTTGCTCTTTCCATGCAACCGAACACAAATAAGGTAACCGGAAAATTTATCGGATACCTCGTTTCTCACGCGCTGCCGGGAGCAAGCATATTGTTGTTTAATGTTCTTGCTTTCCAGTTTATCAAGCGAATCGGAATAGACTTTAACGAGTTTACACCACAGATGTATGACACCTTGCTTGTTGCGGCTTTGACTTTCGGCGGAATCTCATATCTGCATATTATCTGTAAGCCGTATAACTTCTACAGAGCCACCGTAGTGACGATAATCACCTCGTTATCGATCTTTATGATGACGCTGTTGATGCCAGCGTTATTCCACCTTCCAAATCTGTTTACGGACTTCAGGAACGAAAACTGGAAGTTTATTGCGATTCTTATATGCCTTATTCAATTCGACTCGATATTAGGTAAGGTAATGACGTTCTGCTTCGAATCGATAAACAGATTCCTTGCAAAAAACCACGTGACGATTCTTTCACCTCTTGATTAATTTAGAAACGACTACTAAAACGCCGCCTTGCGCAAAAAAAACAGCGCAAGGCGGCTTCTTTATTCCATCACATAAGGGGAAAGTTGCCGACATTAAAAAAGAGCCTTTAATAGGCTCTTTTAAGATTTTAAATTAGTCTTTATTGATAAGATCGCCGAGCGAAATACCGCTTACGCCGCCTTCCGTCCATTCTCTGGGTTCATCGTCGTCCTGAGCGGGTCTTGCGTCTCTTCTTCTTTCTCTTCTGGGTTTCTCTTCGCCTTCGGCTGCCTCACCCTCTTCTCTTCTCTCTCTTTTTCTGGGAGCAACACCCTCGGGAGCGGGAGTAAGGGCCTTGATCGAAAGAGTCATCTTCTCTTTTTCAACGTCCATATCGAGAATCTTAGCCTCAACCTCGTCGCCGACTTTAAGAACGGAAGTGGGGTTTTCAAGCCATTCGTGAGAAATCTGAGAAACGTGAACAAGTCCGTCGATTCCTTTTTCAACTTCGACAAACGCGCCGAAACTTACGATTCTTACAACTTTACCCTTAACGGTTTCGCCGATAGCATATTTGTCGGCAGCAAGTTGCCAGGGTTTCGGCTGAAGTTGTTTATATCCGAGGGAAACCTTCTTGGTTTCTTTGTCGCATTTCAACACTTTGAATTCATACTGCTTGCCGATTTCGAGAACGTCGGCAGGAGTTTTAGCGTTAGTCCAACTAAGGTCGGAAATATGAGCGAGGCAATCAAATCCGTTAACGTCGACAAACGCTCCGAACGCGGCGAATCTTACTACCGTACCGGTAACGACGTCGCCTTCGTTGATCGAGGAGAAGAACTCTTCTTCCTTCTGAGCCTTTGCAGCGTCTCTTTCTGCCTTTTCCGCTTCGAGAATAACTCTCTGAGATCCTACGATCTGTTTTCTTCTGCCCTGATTTTCAACTTTTTCAGCTTTAAGTCTCAAAGTCTTGCCGATGAATTTATCAAGGTCTTTTACGAAACCGATTCTGATCTGCGAAGAAGGAATGAATACGTCGTAACTGCCGAGTTTAGCGGTGAGTCCGCCTTTGTTGGAACCTGTGCAGGTGACGGTGAAGATTTCTCCGTTTGCGATTTTAGCGATCGCTTCTTCCTCTTCTTTCTGAGCAACGATTGCTTTTTCGGACAATTTAACGGGGTTAAGTTCCACTATCATAACTTCGATGTCTTCGCCGACTTTCGAAGCGTAATCAGCCTTATTATAACTCTCGCAAGTCATTTCTTCTTTCGGGAGCATAATTTCTTTCTTCGTATTGTTGATATACAAAGCAAGACCGTCGTCCGTAGCAGCCGAAATAGTCGCCACTATCTTCTGACCGATTCTGAATTTAGGCTGGCTGTCGCCCATAGCGGACATAGCCTCTTCCATAGTGTTTGAACTTTTTACTTCTGTAGTTTCTTCCATTTTACTGAAAACCTCCATTGATTGTTCGTCGGGCGTCGATGCACCTGCAACAATACCTACCTTTTTATAATTTATAAAATTTTTATAATTGAGCTCATCAGGATTTGAAATGAAATATACGTTTTCGCAATTTCCTTGACAAATTCTCATCAGTTTCTTAGTATTGCTACTATGTTTGCCACCGACTACAACCATTGCATCACAGGTTTTCGACAATATTTCTGCCTCTTCTTGACGCTCTCTTGTAGTATAACAAATTGTTTTAAAAACTTCAAGCGTTTTAACAGTTTTTTTGCTAAAAAATTCTAAAATTTTTTTAAAACGCGTTTCGGAATAGGTGGTTTGCGAAACGAGGCAAATCATATCGTCCGCATTCACTTCGACGTTTTCGTAATCTGCGTCGATTACGATCGCCGAATTTTCGCACCAGCCGTTTATTCCTTCCACTTCCGGATGAGATTTTTCGCCGGTAATAAAAATCTTATAACCGAGCGAATGATATTTCTGAACGATATTATGGATTTTCAGCACGAACGGACATGTGCAGTCGATTATTTCGACGTTTTTCGCTTTCAGTTTATCGTATACGTCCTTTCCGACTCCGTGCGATCGGATAATCACCGTTCCGCCGTCTATTTCGTCGGGGCTGTCGATAATCTTCGTGCCGAGTTTTTTTATCTCGTCCGTAACGCTTTCGTTATGTATTATCTCTCCGAGAATATACACGCCCTCACCGAAAGTCTTCTTAGCGGCGTCCACCGCGCGGCGCACGCCCATACAAAATCCGCTGTTCCTTGCGAGGATTACTTTCACTTTCTTTTACCCTTTTTTTCCTCTTTTTGCGCTTCCGCGATACATTCTTCCATCTTTTCGCGCATTATGGCATTGAGTTTGTCGCCGAGTTCCGCAGTGAATTTTTCGCCCCTGAACTCATCGAGTGTGTAAGGCTTGCCGATATAAACTCTGTTCTTTCCGAACACTTTGAATTTTTTATTCATAGCGACAGGAACTATCGGCACGCCGGCTTTGAATGCGATAAGGTTTGCTCCGCCGTGAATTTCCTGAAGTTCCGTGTTTACCTTGTTTCTCGTTCCTTCCGGGAAAATAACGAGCGGTTTTTCGTCTTTAAGTATTTTAAGACAAGTTTTTATCGACGTGAAGTCGGCTTTTTCCCTGTCGACGGGAATCGCGCCGAGCCATCTGAACAGTTTGTTTTTGAACTTAGTGTTAAACCATTCTTTTTTCGCCATAAAATTGACTCGTTTTTTGAAAAGGTCGACCATCATAAATGCGTCGACTTTTGCAAAATGATTGCATACGACGACGTATCCGCCGTTTTTCGGCAGATTTTCTTTACCTTTTACCTTCGGCAAATATAACAATTTATAAAACGGTAGTATAATCAAGATGAGTAATTTAAACATATTTTCAACCCTTTTCGACGTCGTTTAATACAATTTGAACAACCTCGTCGATTGTGAGCGACGAAGTATCGATAAGTTTAGCGTCGTCGCACTGTTTAAGCGGGGCGAATTCTCTGTGAGAATCGTTGTAATCGCGCTGAACTATTTCTTCGTGAAGTTTATCGAAGTCTACGGGCGTTCCGCGCTCGATAAGTTCTTTATAACGCCTTTCCGCCCTCACTTTGCTGTCCGCCGTTATATAAAACTTATATTTCGCGTCCGGCAGAACGTTAGAGCCGATATCTCTTCCGTCGAGAACGCAATCCATACCCTTTGCGACCTTTCTTTGCAGGTCGACCATTTTTTCGCGAACTACTCTGTGCGCCGAAACTGCGGATGCAAGCATCGACACTTCGGGTTTTCTTATATCCGTCGAAACGTCTTTTCCGTCGAGCAAGGTGACCTGCGAGCCGTTTTTATATTCCACGCGCACGTCGATGTTACGCATTATATTATCGACGGCAGACTCGTCTTTCACGTCTACGCCCGAAAGCAGACACTTCAGAGCGCACGCTCTGTACATAGCGCCCGTATCCAGATATAATATATTCAGTTTGTTTGCGATTATTTTCGCGACGGTACTCTTTCCGCTTCCGGCAGGTCCGTCAAGCGCGATATTTAACATTTCTCCTCCTTTTGCCACGTTCGGTTGCAACCGAATGCGGTTCTTTAAGCATTGCCGGCGGAATAAGCCGTGCAAGCCGCTATCGTTATATTGAACCCTCCGGTGAGCGCGTCCGCATCGATAACTTCGCCCGCAAAAAACAAACCTTTCACAAGTTTACTCTCCATGGTTCTTGGGTCGATTTCCTTGACGGAAACGCCGCCGGAAGTGACGATTGCCTCGTTTAAATCTCTCAGCGAATGTGGATACAACCTGAAATCCTTAATAACTGCGATAATTTTTCTTCTGTTTTCGGCTTTCAATTCGCTGTTTTTTATATCGCCGCTTATGCCCGCGGCTTTTATGATAACCGGTATCATTGCCTTAGGTAAAAGGTCGTCGAGCGAATTCTTTATAGCCTTGTTTTTGTATTTTTCGAAATCTCTCAGTACTCTCGCGTCGAGTTGTTCTGCGGTGAGCGCGGGTTTTAAGTCGAGCGAAATATAAACGTCGCCCAAATTAAGTCTGTTAATAAAACTCGACGCCGAAATTATCGTCGGCCCCGACGCGCCGAAATGGGTGAAAAGCATTTCTCCGAAGTCGGAATAAATCTTCTTTTTACCGTTGAAAACGCTTATCGCGACGTTTTTCAACGACAGTCCCTGTAAATTTTTATAAAAATCGCCCTTTAAGTTAATACCTGAAAGGGCAGCGACCGGAGAAATTATCGTATGCCCGAAAGACTTTGCGAACGCATAACCGTCGCCGGTAGAACCGGTGGATGGATAACTTAACCCTCCTGTGCAAACGATCACGTTATCGCAAGGATAAGTCGCTTTATCGGTTACGACGGAAACGACCTTGCCGTCCGCCGCGTTAATCGCCAGAACTTTTTCGTTGAGTTTTATCTCCGCGCCGGCCTCTTCGGCGTAAGCGCAAAGACACTTCGTAACGTCGCTCGCCTTGTCGGATAAAGGGAACACTCTGTTTCCCCGCTCGGTTTTCAGTTTTGTTTTTCCGGAAAGGAACTCCATGAATTTCTCCGGCGGAAAACGCCTTATCGCACCGTTTAAAAACCTGGCGTTAGAAACGACGTTGGACAAAAACTCGTCAACGTCGCAATCGTTCGTGACGTTACATCTGCCCTTGCCCGTTATATAAAGTTTTTTCCCGGGTTTCTCGTTCTTTTCGATGAGCGTGACATTCTCTCCCCGGTTTGCTCTGAAATAAGCGGCAATAAGCCCGGCAGGCCCTCCGCCGATAACGATCGTCGTCATCAGAATTTACTTTCCTTTAAGTTATTTAAAGCAAAATACGCGGTTCTGTCGTAAATAATCGGCGTAACGGTTACATACCCCTCGCGGGAGAGAACAACGTCGCTGTCGCGCTCCTTATCGAACGGAACGGGAACGCCGGTGAGAATATACGTTCCGTCGTCGTTTTTCTGATATTCGTCGGAATAACGCTGCGAGCCGAGCCGCGCAAGTTTTACGCCTTTATCCTCTCCGTTCGGCATATTCACGTTAAGCGTGTACTCCGAAGAAGAAATTTCGTAAAATTTTTCAAAATGTTTTTCGATAACCCGCGCGTTGGCGGCAAAATCCTGATCGTGATGCGCCACGTTCGAAAAAGCAATCGATTTTATCCCGAAAAAATTCGCTTCCAGCCCGGCGGAAACAGTACCCGAATAACATGTGTCGCTGCCGAGATTGTTGCCGAGATTTATTCCCGAACAAACAAGGTCGAACGGCATTTTTTCAAAATAATGACAAGCGAATTTAACGCAGTCGGCAGGTGTTCCGTCGAGAGTGTATTCGTCGTAACCGTTTTTATTTCCGAGCAGTGTGAAAACGAGATTTTTATGAATACTCAAAGAATGAGAAAATGCCGAACGGTTTCCGTCCGGCGCAACAACGATAACGTTATGACCTTTTTTAACTAGTACCGAGGCGAGGGTTTTCAAGCCCTCGCTCGCGATACCGTCGTCGTTCGTTACCAAAATTCTCATACAGGATAAACCCCGTTGTTATTTTTTGCCATATCCTTATCTACGCCCTGCTTCTTAGCGAGTCTCCACTTGAAGAAGTTGGTTGCAACCTCGTTGAAAAGCGCGTAAGAAAGTATATCTTCCGTCTTATCCGAATACTCGGCGACTTCTTTTTTATACTTCTCGAATTCGGGCTGGATAAGGTCTGCGGGGCGACAAGTGATAATTTTCTCGTCTTTAACTACCTTTTTAACCACTTCTTTGTCGGGTTCTGCGGGAAGTTTGCCGTATTCACCCTTCAAAAGCCCCTTGAATTCCTTCGTAACCATCTTATATCTTTCGCCCGAAAGAACGTTGAGAACGGCTTGCGTTCCGACAATCTGACTGGAAGGCGTTACGAGCGGCGGATAACCGCAATCTTTTCTTACGTTGGGAACTTCCTTTAAAACGTCGTCGAGTTTGTCGAGTTTGTTCTGCTGTTTGAGTTGGTTCATAAGGTTGGAAAGCATTCCGCCCGGAACCTGATAAACAAGCGTGTTCACGTCGACTTTTCTTACGTTGGGATTGAGATATCCCGCCTTTTCAAGATCAGCCGCAACGGTTTTGAAATAATTCGTGATAGGAATAATCTTCTGAAGATCGATGCCCGTATCGTAAGGCGTCCCTTCAAGCGTTTTAACAAGCGCCTCGGTGGTCGGCTGCGACGTGCCGTTACCCAAAGGCGACAATGCGGTATCTACGATATCGCAACCCGCTTCGATCGCTTTGAGGTATACCATATCGCCCGTACCCGTGGTGTTATGCGTGTGCAGATGGACGAGCGTTGTGGGTTTTAATGCCTTTTTAAGGGCGGAAATAAGTTCGTAAGCGGTGTATGGCAACAGCAAATTAGCCATATCCTTAACGCAGATATTGTCCGCGCCCATAGCCTCGCATTCTTTTGCGAGTTTAACAAAATACTCGTTCGTGTGAACGGGGCTTGTCGTGTAAGAAATCGCGACTTCGCAGATTCCGCCGTATTTTTTGATTGCCTTAATCGACGTTTCGAGATTTCTCACGTCGTTCAACGCGTCGAAAACTCTTATTACGTCAACACCGTTTTTAATCGAATATTCGATAAACTTCTCCACTACGTCGTCGGCGTAATGCTTATAACCCAGAAGGTTCTGACCTCTTAAAAGCATCTGAATTTTCGTCTTTTTGAGATGAGATTTCAGAATACGAAGCCTTTCCCACGGGTCTTCGTGAAGGAATCTGAGGCAGGAATCGAAAGTCGCGCCGCCCCAGGCTTCGAGAGAATAATACCCGATATCGTCTAATTGATCGAGCATCGGAAGCATTTGTTCCGTTGTCATACGAGTTGCCGCCTGCGACTGATGAGCGTCGCGGAGGATCGTTTCAGTTATCATTACTTTTTTTGCCATAATTATATCTCCTTAAAAATAAGGCTTAGCCGAAGAGGGCAAGAAGAACGCCCGCGGCGATCGCAGAACCGATAACGCCTGCAACGTTCGGACCCATTGCGTGCATAAGAAGGTGATTGTCCGGATCGGTTTCTCTGCCGACGTCCTGCGAAATTCTCGCAGCCATAGGCACGGCGGAAACGCCTGCCGAACCGATAAGCGGATTGATTTTTCCGCCCGTGAGTTTGCACATAAGTTTTCCGACGAGAAGTCCGCCCAGTGTACCCATGCAGAACGCGAACAATCCGAGAAGAATTATCTCTATCGTTCCGAGCGAAAGAAACAGCGAACCGGTCGCCTTTGAACCTACCATAACGCCGAGGAAAATGGTTACGGTGTTCATAAGACCGTTGGAAGCGGTATCCACAAGTCTGCCGCAAACACCCGATTCTCTTAAGAGGTTACCGAGCATAAGCATACCGAGAAGAGGCATCGCGTCCGGAAGAAGAACGCCGACCACAAGCGAAACGACGATGGGGAACGCAACTTTTTCGAGTTTGGAAACCTTGCGAAGTTGCTGCATCTTTATCGCTCTTTCTTTCTTGGTCGTAACTGCTCTCATAATCGGCTTCTGAATAACCGGAATAAGAGCCATATAAGAATACGCCGCGATTGCTATTGCGGGAAGCAGATGCTCCGCAAGTTTTTTCGTTACGTATATAGCCGTAGGTCCGTCCGCGCCGCCGATAATAGCGATTGCCGCCGACTCTTTGGCGGTGAAACCGAACAAAAGATGCGCGCCGAAGAACGTGATGAAAATACCGAGTTGCGCAGCCGCACCCATAAGCATACTCTTCGGGTTGGCGATCAGCGGACCGAAATCGGTCATCGCGCCGATGCCGAGGAAGATAATCGGCGGGAAAATTACCCAATCAACACCTTTATATATGTAATAGAATAAGCCGAAATCCCTTATAACCTGCTCGCCGGAAATTTCATATCCGACAGTGTAAACGCCGTTTGTCGTTGAAAGCGAATTTAAAGCCGATATAAGTTTTTCCATATCCGGCTCGCCCGCGACACCAAATTTTGCACACAGTTCAGCAAGCGTTCCTCTTGCTATTTCCGTACCTGTCGTTATTGCTTCTGTATCGATATTTTTATAAACTTCGGTAACAACATAACCTTTCGTTCCGAACAGAATGTGATAAACGCCGGGAATGTTTACTATGAACATACCGAACGCTATGGGCAAAAGCAAAAGAGGCTCGAATTTTTTGACGATAGCAAGGTAAAAAAGTACGCACGCTATCAGAATCATCGCGAGGTTTTGCCAGCCGCCCGCGGTGAAAGTGGAAACGAGTTCGTGTAAACCCGTACTTTCCCACAGGCTTTTGAGCGATTCGCCTATGTCAAGACTGAGAAGTGAGTTTAAAAACGAAAACATCTCTTTCTCCTTAACCGATAACAGCCATCAAAGCGCCCGTGTCTACGTTCGTGCCTTTCGTAACTTTATAAGAGATTTTTCCGTCGCAGGGAGCGGTTATGTCGTTATCCATTTTCATTGCTTCGAGTACGAGAATCACGTCGCCTCTTTTAACCGTCGCGCCTTCTTCCTTGGAAAGTTGTTTGATAAGTCCTGGCATGGGAGCGTTTACCTTGGTTCCGTTTGCGGGAGCGGCAGGCGCGGCTGCAACGGGTTTAACCTCGGTTACGACGGGCGTTACGGCAGAAGCGGTTGCTCCCACTTCTTCAACGCCTACCTGATACTGTTTTCCGTCTATGGTTATAACAAAATTACGCATTTTCGTTTCTCCTTACAATTTTTTGATTTTTCTTACTTTGAATTCGTTTTTGCTTCCGCTTTCCGCATAATACGCGGCAATTGCGGCGATAATTGCAACTCTTATATCTTCCGGAACGGAACCGTCGTCCGCCGTTTCAATCGGTTTTTCGACCGGTTTATCGGCCTTTGTTTCCTTTTTCTCGGTTTTCTTTGCAATAGCGTCGGCAATTTTACCGAATCCCGCAACGCAAAGAATCAGAACGGTCATCCCGACAAATATAACAATCATTCCGAGAATAAAAGTGAATCCGCCCGAAGCCGCTCTTTCTCCGAAATTTTCGGATGCGGCGGCAGCCTCCAATAAATTGAACAACATATTTTACCTCACTAACGTCTGAAGAGCGGAAACAACGTACGCTCTTACAAACTGCGGTTCGATGATATTGTCTATATAGCCGTTTCTTGCCGCGTTGACGGGATCGGCATTTTCTTCGGCGTATTTTTCGGCAAGTTTATCGGTGTCGGCAACCTTGAAATCGCCGAACGCCGCGGCAGATGCCGCTCCGTCGAACAATGCGATTTTAGCGTTCGCGAATGCATAAGCGTATTCGTTGCCGATAGACTTAGACGCGAAAAGCGAATAACCGAGTCCGATCGCCTTTTTGGTTACGACCGAAATTCTTTCGCAGCACTTAAGCCCCGAAATAAGATGACCGATTTCTTTCAGAATCGCCGTATTGCTCGTCTGCATATCGGCTTTTATGCCGAGCGTGTTGACGAACGTAACGAGCGGCAAGCCATTGTCTGCGGCAAAATAAGCAAATTCTTTAAGTTTGGAAACGTTGCCGAGATCGAGTTCAACGCCGTCGTCGCCGCCGTCGAAAACGATGGCCGCCGCGCTTATGCCGCCGATTCTTCCGATGCCCGTTTTAACTTCGGGATGGAAAGCGGCGTTCATTTCAACGAACTTTCCGTCGTCGAAAACCGATTTTACGATACATTTACCGCAAAACTTCTCGTTAAGACCTTCCGTTGCTCTGTTAAGATCGTCGTCGGTATCGGTAACGATTTCCGAACAAGCGGGAAGAATCGAAAGAATATCTGCAATTTTCTCTTTAGCGTCCGCGATGTCCGCAATTTCAACCGTTGCGACGGAATTAAAAGCAGAAGCCTTAACGCCGCCCACTTCCGTTTTGTCAACGTTTTTATCGGATTTTGCCGAGATAACGAACGGACTTGCGTATGCGACCGAAGCGGTTTTCGTCATAAGATTGAAGTCCGCGTTGGCGGCAAGTACCGCAAACGAACCGTAAAGTTCGCCCGTTACGACCGAAATCTGAGGAACTTCGCCTTTGAGATCGTCCGCCGCAGCGAGAACATCGGCTATACCTTCGAGAACGTTGACGCCCTCGCCTATTCTCACGCCGAGCGAATCGAAAAGGTAAATTACGGGTTTCTGAGCCGCAAGAGCCTTGTTAAGGCATTTTTTTATTTTTTTGCAGTTGCCTTCGCTGATTCCTCCGGATAAAACGTCCGGATTCTGAGCGACTATGTAAACCGGCTCGTCGTTTATCGTTGCGTAACCGGTGACAACGCCTTCGCCTTCCGCGTCCTCGCCGTAAAATTCATTGTGAGAAAACGAATATGCATCGAGTTCCACAAACGAACTTTCGTCGGTAAGCGCGGAGATTTTTTCTCTGACGTTTTTGCCCGCTTCGAGTAATTTTGCCCTGCGAGTTTTAAGTAAATCCAATTTATTCACAAAAACTCCTCCATTTTAATTTTATAACAATATTATATACCTAATATAATTTTTTTTCAATAAAAAAGGCACAAAAAACTTGTGCCTTTTGATAATTTATTTTTATTTTATTTCATTTAATCGAAAGCGTGTTCAAAAATCTTCTGAAAGCGAGCGTTCCCGTTTCGTCTTTTTTGAAAACGGCGGTGTTTTCGAGAATCGCCACACACGTTTCGTTTATTCTCTTCGTGATGATTTCGAGAGCCTTTTCTTTATCCTCAACGACGGCATTGTCGCGTTTAAGTTCGGTTATCATCGCCTTGTGAACAAACAAAGGATCGCTTTCCGTCATTTTCTGCGGATCGAACGGCGCATCACCGGTTAAAATATCGGCGATCTGTTCCGTCTGCTTTTTGAGTCTGCCCGGAAGAATGTATAATCCCATTGCTTCGATGAGCCCGATACCCTCTTTTTTGATGTTATGATACTCGGGATGAGCGTGGAAAACTCCGCCCGGATAAAGGTCGGATGTGGAATTGTTGCGCAGGATAATTTCAAGGCAGAATTTATTGTCCGAAAGATATCTGACGATAGGCGTGCAGGTGTTATGCCTTTCCTCTTCGCCGTTGATAATCCCCACGCTCTCGTCGCTGTATTTCTTCCAGGCTTCGACGATATCTCCGCCTATCTCGCAAATCGTGTTTTTATTATACCCCGTGAGCCTGATTGCGGAATTATACCAGTTAAGAATGGAAATCTCCACGTCGGGGAATTTTTCGCAGGTGAGAACGAATCGCGGTTTTGCTTTGTGCATGGGCATTTCGTGTCTGCCGCCCTGGAAATGCTCGTGATTGAGAATCGAACCGCCGACTATGGGAAGGTCGGAGTTGCTCCCTATGAAATAATTCGGCAAAATATCGATAAAATCGAATAATTTCGTTATCGTCTGCCTCGTCATCTGCATAGGCGTGTGACGCTTGTTGAAGACTATGCAATGCTCGTTGAAATATGCGTAAGGCGAATATTGCATGCTCCACTCTTCTCCGCCGAGCGACAAAGAAACCGTGCGCAAGTTAGATCTCGGCGGATGCGTGTAAGAGCCGAGATAACCCTCGTTTTCGGGGCAAAGGGCGCATTTAGGATACTTATCGCCGTCCTGCGGGGCGGAAACGAGTTTTGCTATATCCTTATTATCCTTTTCGGGTTTGCTCAGATTTATCGTTATTTCGAGAACGTTGTCGCCGTCGCGATATTCCCAGAGCATATTCTTCGAAATGGCGGTTTTCTGAATGTAATTGTTCATTACGCTTAAATTATAGAGGTAATCGCACGCCGCCTGCGCGCCCATTTTCTCTTTAAGGTAATTAAACGTAGTATTAATTTCGGAAGGCTTCTGAGTGAGCATGCCGAAAACCGAAGCCGCGAAAAGGGTCGCCTGCGTTTCGTCGCCCGCAATACCCGTTTCACGCGAATAATCTTTGAGTTCGCCGATTAAAATGTCCGGAACGCTCATCTCTTTTATAAAATCGAGATTAGGCGCGTTTTTCATCGGAGCGGTGAGTCTGAGCGTTGCAAGAAGAGTGTTTCTTATGTATATCTCGTCGAGATCGGCAAGATAAAGAAATGCTTTCGCGTATGCGATTAATTTTTCAACTAAAAATTTTCCGTCAACCATAATGTAATCATTATATCATTCTTCGATTGTTTTTACAATAAAAAAACACTCGCTTTTTTATACAATATTATTTTTTTACAGGTCTTTTGAATTTCTTCGCAAAAAACTTTTCGATTTTATCGCCGTGTTTATAAACGAGGTAACAAAGCGCGGCGACGGCAATAAAAACGCCCATCCAAATAAGAATTCCCCACCAGGTGTCGTAAGGAATGAGACTGCCGTTTATCGAATATGACGACACCACGATATTGATAATTCTCGTTATGGTTATCATCACGATATAATAAGGGACGCTCATCGACGAAAGCCCCGCGACGAAGCACAGCACGTCGTCCGGAAAAAACGGGAAAAGAAACATAAACGTAAGGATGACTTTATCTTTCCCTTTAACCATATTCAGCGCTTTATCGAGGCTCTCTTTTCCGACAAGCCAACTGGCAACTTTATAGCCGAAAAACCTGCCGATGAAAAAAGCGACGACAGACGCGGTGACGATTCCGATAACGCTATAAAGCGCGCCGCGGAATGCTCCGAACAAAAGAACGCCCGCACTTATCGTGATAAATCCGGGAATGGGCAGGACGACGACCTGCAAGAACTGAATTGCAATAAAAATTATCACGGCATATGCGCCGAAACCGGAAACGTATTTTCTGAGCGCCTCGACCGAACCGATTTTATCCCAAAATCCGGTTATTTTAACGATGTAAAGCACGGCAAGGATAATCGACATCAAAATAAGGGCTAAAAAGGTTATTTTATAGACGAAATTCTGATTAATCAACTGACAAACAATCGAAACTATTGTAACGCAACCGACAATGACGATCATCAGTATTTCGGTTAAAGTTTTATGTTCGCTTAAAAACGCGATGCC
>JALETB010000071.1 GCA_022781715.1 Clostridiales bacterium
GCAAGTTCTTTTAATTGTGATTTAAGGTTCTTTATCCGGCTGAGAATGTGTCGTCTGTCCGTTTCGAGTTTTGTTTCGCCCGGACCTCGCGTGCCGATGCCTCCGCCTAATCTCGACAGGGATTTTCCCTGACCTTTGAGCCGAGGAAGAAGATATTCAAGTTGAGCGACTTCGACCTGCAGTTTTCCTTCGTTCGTGCGGGCGTTAAGGGCGAAAATATCGAGTATCAGTGCGGTTTTGTCGAGCGTTTTCAGTTCGAAAAAATCAGAGAGGTTCTTCGCCTGAGCAGGGGAGAGCGAGCAGTCGCAAATAACGGTCGTGGCGCCATTTTCTGCCGCGTCGGTTTTAAATTCTGCAAGTTTTCCTTTCCCGAAAATCGTCGCCGGGTTTATTTCTCGTATGTTCTGCGTTCCGCATCCGACGATCGTCGCGCCCGCGCTTTCGACTAACGCTTCCGCTTCGGCGATTCTTTCGTCCGGATTGACGTTTTCTTTTTCGTCGAACACGGGAACGATCAGATATACTTTTTCATTCAGTTTCTTTTCTACCATATCAATCATCTTTATTACCGTCTTTGTTATGCAATTTAACGATTTCAGCCGATGATTTCCTCGAATCCTGGCTTATCGCGGCGTAATGTTTTCTTGTCGTGTTGACGTCTTTATGCCCCAAAAAGTCCGCTACAGCGTAAATATCGCCCGTTTTTCTATATAAATCCGTTCCGAAAGTACTTCTCAGTTTGTGGGGAGTTATTTTTTTGAGCGGAGTAACTTCTTTTGCGTAACCTTTCACGAGATTTTGAACGGCGCGGGTCGATATCCGGTTGTTTTTTAGCGAAATAAACAGAGCGGTTTCGTCTCTCGGAAGTCCTTCGAGCAAATATCTTTCATCGAGCCATTCGTAAAGAGATTCTTTCACTTCGTCGTTGAAATAGAGAATGGTTCTGTTGCCGCCTTTTCGCGTAACAACGAAACTGTTGTTGTCAAAATCAAAGTCGTCAACGTTCAGCCCCACAAGTTCGCTTATACGAATTCCCGTGCCTAAAAACAGCGACAAAATGGCGTAATCACGTGTTTTAAGTTTGTTGTGATAAGCCTGTTTACGTTTACTGTCGGAAAACGCGTCGTCAGATTCGGCATAGTCGAGCAGCCTTTCGACTTCGTTGTCCTCGAGACGAATAATTTCTTTTTCGTGAAGTTTCGGCGTGTCTATTTTCGCCGCGACGTTCGCTTTAATCATATCCCGACCGAAAAAATAACGGTACATAGCGCGAATCGCCGAAAGTTTTCGCGCTTTTCCGCGTTCGTTGCAAGAAAGATTCTTGCCATTCACTCTGTAATGCGATAAATAGTTAAGAAAACGTTCGATGTCGATCGCTTTCAGTTCGTCGAGAATTTCTATTTTCATATCTTCGACAGGTTTTTTTTTCATTTCGGAAACGTATCCGAAAAAAATTCTTAAATCGTAAGCGTAATTCAGACGCGTCAACGCGGACGTGTTGTTAGCGATTCCGTAAAAAAAGTCTGCGGCAAAAAACGGCAAATCGGCGAGCAGGGCGTCGATTTTATCGTTGGTGATTTCGTTTCGCGAGGAAAAATAATCGTTTTTATTAGCCATAAACACCTCTTTAAACACTGCGTAAAATTCAAGTTTTACGCAGTGATGAGTTAATTTTAACACAAATCTTGATTTTTGTCAATTCATAATAAGTTCAATTTTTATTTTTGTTAACTAGAATTTTAGGAAATTTTATAAATCGTTGCATTTTCGTTCTTTTAAATTGACACAAGCCCTTATTAATGTTATAATTTATGCGAATCTACATATGAGGAGTTTAACATATGGCAGGTAACGAAATAAAAGGCGAAATGATCCGTGGTCATGTCGACACGTTCATTTTGCTTTCGCTTTGTAACGGCGATAAAGATTCTAACGAAATCAAAGAAGCCATAGAAGAAAGATCCGATAATAAATTTACGGTCAAACAAGGCACGTTTTACAGCGCCATGCAAAGGCTCGTTAAACAAAATTTTATCAAGGAATATCGTTCCAGCGCTGCCGACGGCATCCGTAGAAAATACTATTCTTTGACCGAAAAGGGCAAGAAATCTCTTGAAAAAAATCGCGAAGAATGGACTAAATCGAAAGAACTCATCGATAACCTCATAGATACGCCGCAACAGCAACCGCAAACAGAAAAAGTCATTATCCCCGAAGTTAAGGACGAATTTGACGAATTCAAAAAATTTGCCGAGCAGAACGCGCCCGATTACACTTTTCTTGCCCCCGACGACTCCGACGATTCGTATCTCGACAGGCTCGGATCGGAGGTTTTAAACGACCTGAACGACGAACTCGATTCGCTTAAATCCGGGGACGAAGGCACCGACGTGCCGGACGTTGCAACTGAATCCGACGACGAAACGCCGGATTTCACTACACTTTTGCCTCCCGATGAAAACGAGCTTGTTATCGACGCTTCCGACGACGATATAGCCGCTGAAGGGCTTTACGCCGATACTGCCGGTGAGGACGAGTTAACCGAGGATAAGTTTGTGTACGATTTCGAACTTCCGGAACAAAAACCGGAAATCGTCGAAAGCGAACCCGGAGAAATTTCTACCGACAGCGACACGACAAATGAAACTTATATTGATGAAAAAGAAGGCATCGTAAAATCGGAAAACATTGAAAATTCTTCGATAAATACTGAAGAAAACCACAGTGATTATGAAAATGTTTCCGATAACGACGACAATAAAACGGTTGAACCGGAAGAGAATCTCACAGAACAGAATATTGTTAAAAAAGAACAATCCGACGAACAAACGTCCGTAAAAAAAGACGACCGTGAAAAAGACGATTCATTGTATATCGAGGACGGCGCGCCGACAAATCGCAGAGAGTATAAAACGATTTTAGGCAAACTGTTCCCTAAAAACGACGAACCGAAAACGAAACCGACGAACGAAGTTCAAGGCGAAAATCGCCAGATAGATTTCGACGAGTATTCAACCTAGAAAAACGCTAATAATGACAAAATCGGGTACGATTATTACGAAGAAGTCGACGATAAGCCCGATGATACCGTCGGAGCCTCTGAGCTGCAACCTGCCGCGCGCATATATCAAACGGAAAAAATCGCGGAAGAAAACGGCTCCA
>JALETB010000103.1 GCA_022781715.1 Clostridiales bacterium
TTATAGGTTTTGAGCGACATATCTAAAAACCGACGAATTTTTTTGCGCAGAGTGAAGTATTTATCGCACCGCCGCGCCATAAAAGCGCGCATCATGCCCGCGCTGCCGATTTCGCTCTCATAAAAATCGCTGTCCGCCCAGCCGGGGTTGAGTTCTCCGAATATCTTGCAAAGCTCCGTGGACGTCTTCTCATAGATATATTCCGCAAGTTGCGGCTGTGTGTATGCTTCTACGTAAATTTCCCGCAAGTTTTCGTTGGATTCGGCTATAGCCATCTGAATCGCCGTTTCCGCCGCGTAAACAAGCACGGGGTTTTGTTTGTCGGCGAGAATACGTCGCGCCGCGCCGAATTGATTGTCGAACATGAAGTGGATGAGTTCCATAAGCACACCGTCTTTCGTGCGGAATATGTTCTGAAACGTACCGGAAGAAACGTCGGCTTCCCTGATAATGTCCGGCATCGTGGTTGCTTTGAATCCTTTTTCGATAAACATTCGCACGCACACGGTGAGAATGCGTTTTTTCGGGTCTTTGATTTGTTTTCTTGTTATCATAGCGTTTTAATTATGTTTTTGTTGATAAAATAGTTTGCAATTTGAGTTGCAACTCAATAACAGCATTTATTAAGCGCAAAGTCAACAGATTCGGTGAAAAATTGCGAATAATTTTTGCATGCTTTCGCGCGTCGTTTTTTTCTTGTTTTTTGCTGCCGGGGATGATATAATACGGGTATGGTAGACAATGAATCTCAGGAAATGTATCTTGAAACGATATTGAAAATTCAGAAAAGAAAAGGCAGCGTCCGCTCCGTAGAGATAGCGGAGGAACTCGGTTATTCGAAGCCGAGCGTTTGCGGTCGGGATTATTAAAAAGGACGGTTTCATCGTCGTTCGGCCGGACGGGATTATCGGGCTTACGGATGCGGGTGGAGAAAAGGCAGAAAACGTTTATGCAAGGCATAAGTCCTTAACGGGAGCGCTGGTGAAGTGGGACTTAATCCCGAAGCGGCAGAGGAAAACGCTTGCAGGATGGAACACGTCATCACGGAAGAGGCGTTTGAAGTTATTAAAAAATATTTCGACGTGTAAATTTGTAACAATTATCAATGGTTTATTAAAAAAAAATCAAAAACGGATAATTTGTTATCCAAAAATGGAAAACTGTGAAAACAATGCAAAATCAACGGTTTTTCTGTTTCTGTACGATTAAAAACTTGATTTTGCGTTAATATTATGATATAATGCTTTTCGTGAATCGGAAATAAAGATCTGTTCCGATTGACAAAAAAAAGAGGAGTCATATTTATGAAGAAGATTTTCAGAGTAATGATTGCGGCTATGCTTATGGCTGTGATGCCTGTTTCGCTTTGCTCGTGCGGAATTCCTTCCGATCCCGAAAAAGCAAAAGCAAACCTTGAGAAGAACGGTTACGCTATGGACGCCACCGTAAGCACCGTTACCGTAAAAACTGTTTTTACAACAAAATACGGTTTGTCTTTCCTTGATAAGGTTGATACCGTTATTTTTGCCGTCGATAAAGAAACGGGTAAAGAAAACGTTCTTATCATTTATTGTAAGGATGCGGAATCCGCAAAGAAAGTTAACGGAGACATCAAAGAACTTTATGGCAAAATTAAAGAAGTCGCAAAGGAAAACGATGAAAACGCAGACGTTAAGAGCGGAAAATCCGGTAATGTCGTTTATATCGGAACGAGCGCGGGCGTTAAAGCAGCCGGCTGATTAAGTTAAATTAAAAGAGCCTTTTTGGGAGGCTCTTTTTTTATGCGTTCGTTAAATTATATTCAACAAATCTGTCAGTTTTTCTATTTTATAAGTTGGAATTAAATTATCCGAATATGGTAAATTATTGGGGTTAAAGTGGCAAGTTGCAACGCTGTTGTTGATTCCGAGGGCGATGTCCGATACAATCGAGTCGCCCACTATGAGCGATTTTTCTTTCTCGAAGTTCGGAATGTGTGTGGCGACATAGTCGAAGTATTCCTTCGAAGGTTTTTTAAAACCTAT
>JALETB010000106.1 GCA_022781715.1 Clostridiales bacterium
ATCAGATAAGCGGAATTCCCCGCGTTGTCTGCCCTGATACTATTTTATGCCGGGAGAACGATTTTCGTCACCATAACGAGAGAACGATTCGCGTTATCGTTTTCGGATAGCCACAGGTGATTGCGTTCAAACGCAATCACCTGTGGCTAAGAGTCCGCGCAGCCCTGACGAAAAACAATGCTCACCACTCCGTTATTTTCTCAGTTTGCCCGAATCGAGATTCAGAATATTACTCGAATAGGTGTAAACGTTGTTTTCTCTGTCCGACTCTTCTTCCTCGGCAAGTTCGATGGAGCGAAGAAGCAAATCGCGGAATTCCCCTATCGAATCCACGAACAGGTAATAAGCGAGAGAACCCGGCACGGAATTGATTTCGTTAACGTAAATCTTTTCGCCGTCGAGAAGATAATCTATTCTCACCGCGCCGGAAAATTCAAGTTTCCGATATACGTAAGAGGTGATATCTTTTATTTTCGCGGCGATTTTACCGTCGAGTTCGGCGGGGAACACCGCTCTTTTCTCGCCGGAATACTTATCGGAAAAACTGAGAATTTCGCCACTCGTCATCGGCTCTTCGCATTCCGAAACGAGATATTTGTCGCCGAGTTTTATGCAGGCGCAATTAATCTCACGAAAGTCTGTGAGTGCCTTTTCCACAATCACCTTATCGTCGTATCTGAACGCGTTGTCCAGCGCGGCGTTGAGCGCGGAGCCGTTTTTCACCACGCTTATCCCTATGCTGCTCCCGAGGTTGGCAGGCTTCACGATTACGGGGAAACTCAGCCGATTGGAAACATATTTCGTTGCAAATTCGCGCTTTTTCACGTAATTTATCCTGTTCATTTTTACGTAAGGAAGCGTTTCCACGCCTATGCCTTTGAGCGTGAGTTTCGTAAAATATTTATCCATTGCCGCGCTCGACGGAAACAACCCGGGCGAAGCGAACGCGATTTTGCTCAGCCGCATAACCCCCGCGAGCGTGCCGTCCTCGCCGTTAAGCCCGTGGGTACAGTTTATCGCCGCGTCTACCCTGCATATTTCTTTGATTTTGTTTTTCCTTATCGCGTAAAGCCGATTATCACCCGCAAAAACGCTCACAGGCGTAACCTCGGAAAAATCGCGCGTTTTATACCAGGAAAGATCTTTCAACTTTTCGCCCGTGTGCCATTTGCCGTCCGTATCGATATATACGGGATAAACGTTTACCTCGCCCGAAAGGCAATTCGCCGTCATAACGCCCGTGATGACCGAAACCTCGTGTTCGCAGGAAACCCCGCCGAAAAATACAAGAACGTTCTTCATTTAACCCTCCTTAATCTGTTTTTGAAAGATGTGACCGAATTCTTTTGACTGATACGACCGTTTTTTTTGAAAGACGTATCAGAATTTCGATTACCGACGTCGGTTTATGCGACGCATCTTGTTTGTCACACCTGATACGCCGTACTTCACGCGTCGTATCTTGTTTGTCTCACCTTATGCGCCGTATCTGTCGGGAATATCGTTGAGAAACAAAACTGCGTCGCCGTTTTTCAGTTTCGCGTTCAGAATTATTTTCGCCTCTTCGATATTGTTCACCTCGACGACCGCCGCGCGCTTTTCCACTCCCGCGGAAATCGCAGCGGAATTCTGCCCTACGGCGATGATTTCGTCCGCCGCGTGCGCAAGAATTTTCCCCACGTCCGCGTTGATTTTTTCCGCCGACGCTCCCCCTTCGACAACCCCGGGCGTGACGACGAATTTCTTCCCGCCGAAACACCCGAGAACTTCCGCGGCGGCTTTCACGCTCTCAACGTTGGCGTTGTAACTGTCATCGATGATAACCACGCCGTTCGCACGGATAACTTCGAGCCTGTGCGGCGACGGTTTAAGCCGTTCCGCCGCGACGACGATCCTCTCGGGCGAAACGCCGAATTTAAGAGCGACTGCCGCCGCAAGACAGATATTTCCCGCGTTCGCCCGCCCGCGCAGTTCGGTCGAGAATGAATAAACTTTTCCCCCGATATTCATCGCGATATGCGTCCCGTCCTCCCGCTCTTCGGTCGACTCGACAAACACCTCGCCGCCGCTCGCCCCGGCAAGGCATTTCGTCACACCGCACTTTTCAAAAAGTTCGCGGCTGCCCGCGCTGTCGGCGGAGAAAAACGCATAGCCGTCGAGCGGAAGCGCCTCTATAAGTTCGTTTTTGGTCGATTTTACGTTTTCGACGGACAAAAAAGTTTCCAGATGCTGACCGCAAATTCCGGTTATAATTCCCACGTCCGGGCGGACGATATCGCAAAGTTCTTTTATGTCGCCCGGTTTTCTCGCGCCCATTTCGGCTATAAAAATTTCCGTTTCGACATCCACTTTTTCCGCGGCTTTGCATATTCCGAGCGGTGTGTTGTAAGAAAGCGGCGTGACGGCGACCCGATATTTTGCCGAAAGCATTTTTTCGAGAATATTTTTGACAGAAGTTTTTCCGTAACTGCCTGTTATGCCGATTCTGATGAGCCGCGGAAAGCCTTCGAGTTTGCGCCTGCACTTTTTTACCGATTTTTTAAACATGAATTTATCGTAAGGCAGGCAGACAAAACACCCCGCGCAAATGAAAAATGGTAACAGAAGCGCAACTAACGTTATCGCCGCCGAAAGGACAAGACAAAGCGGAATATCGTAACCGACGACGAGATAACCGAAGCAGCAAAAACCGATAACGACTAAAGCGCAAAGCAAAACGGAAACGAAAGACATTCTTGCAAATCTCGCCGTTATTCTGACTTTTTTCACCGGACATATTTTCAGAAAAACGCCGAGCGCGAACGCGAACGAGCCTAAGAAAAACACCGTTGAAAAAAGCACGTCGTCGAGCGCGAAAAGCGGCGAAAAAACGAGCGAATAAACGAAAAAAGTTAGGCTATAAGTCGATAAATACTCAGTATCCTCTTTACATTCCTTTCGGAGCGCGCCAATAAATTCGCCGCATCGATAGGAGCATTGCTGAAAAATCGCGAAGAATTTTCTGCCGAAACAAACGTAAACGCAAACCGCCGAAAGACAGGCGGCGACAAAAAAATAGATCATTTCCCTGATTTCACCCCTCCGCTAAAAACGAAAACGCCGCGGCGTTGAACTTTGAAGGATTATCCGCAAAACAGAAATGCCCGCCGTCGATAAACATAAGCCTAGAACCGTTTATCAATCTGCAGAGTTTTTTTTGCGAATACGGCGGCGTTTCCGCATCCTTTTTTCCGCTTATAATAAGCGTTTTTGCCGTAATTCTTTCCGCATAAGACTCAAGATTTTCCGAAACGATTTTTTTGAAACTCTCCTTCATCACGGGCGACAGAACTCGATAATCGGGCGAATAAAATCTTTCGAGTTTTTCCTTCGGGACAAGCCTTCTGAGCATTAAAAAAGACGCCCTCTTAAAGAAGTATTTCAAACTTCTTCTCGGCTTTAAGCCGGCAGCGCCCGTAAAAATTATTCTGTTTATCCGTTTATCTTCGGCGGCGAGTTTCATCGTCACCCTCGCCCCGAAAGAATGAGCGAGAATATTATACTTTTCAACCCCCAATTCGTCGACGACGCGTCTGATTTCATTCTTATAATCGTCCACCGAATAAGGTCTTCCCATTCCCGGCGACTCGCCGAAACCTGTCATATCAACGGCAACGACCTTATAAAACGCCGAAAAAAACCGAATCTGTTTCAAAAAACATTCCTTGCTTGCCAGGTAGCCGTGAAGCATCAGAATCACTTCGCCACGCCCCTCAACGATAGCGGAAAGTCCGCCTATAAGTCGTTTAATAGCCTTTTCTCCATAATAAAGGCGTCTTTCCCCGCTCCGTAATAGTTCTTCCTTTCGGCGACTTTTTCAAAACCGAAACCGAGATAGCACCCGATTGCCGCCACGTTATTAACGTCGACTTCGAGCATCGCCCGTTCCGCGCCGTTTTCCTTCGCCTCGGCAAGAGAACGCGCAAGAAGCGTTTTCGCAACGCCTTTTCTGCGATATTCCTCGCGCACGGCGATAAGCAGAACGTCAGCCGTGTCGAAAACGACCGACAAGCCTACGTAAGCGATAACTTTCCCTTTTGCCTCGGCAACGTAACCGTGAAAATAGTCGTCCGAAAAAGAACCGATAACCATTTCCTCAGTCCACGGGTCGGAAAAACAGAGTTTTTCGATCTCCGAAACCGCACAACAGTCCTCTTTTCTCCACTTGCGGACAGTTATTTCGTTCACGTTCACGTTTACGTTCACATTCGCATTTCCGCTTTCGCCCGCGCTCACTCTTCTTCCTCCGCCTGACTTTTCTTGACGTAAAGAGGAACAAGCGTTTCCACGTTCTCCGATGCCTTGCCGAGATTCGCCTCGACGGCTTTTATAAATCCATCCTCAACGTCGGCAACCCGGTACGAAAAACCGTCGGAATTCCCGATTTTTTCGTCCGAAATTATCTCGTATTCCCGCGCCAGCCCGCAAAGAGCGGCGGTATCGATGAAGCGCGGCGAAAGGTCGATTCGCCCATCGGCACCGTCGATATCATCGGCAGCATATCCGCACGCGTAAAAATTACCGTGCCTTGCGTCTATTACGGCGAGTTTTTTACGCCCGTCTGATACATTATACGCAAGAGAATCAAAAGAGGTTACGCCGAGAACCTTTTTCCCGAGTGCGTATGCAAGAGCCTTAACCGTAGCGACGCCTATTCTTATCCCGGTGAAAGACCCGGGACCGACTGCACACGCAAAAACGTCGATATCTTTTTTGTCGATTTTTGCGGCGGCGAGCGCGTTTTCGATTTCACCCATCAAAACAACCGAATGCGTGAGCGCGCAATCGGGCAGAAATTTCACCGCTTTATTTTTTCCGCCCACGGCAACCGTGAGGCTGCTTCTGCTCGTATCTATAGCAAGATAGTTCATTTTGTCCTCTTCAATAAGTAATTTTTCGAGTGTTAAGGTCGATTTTTTCTATTTTTACTCTTTTGCAATTATCGGGCAGAACGTCTGCAATGTTTTCGCTCCACTCCACAACGCAGACCCCGTCGCCGTAAAAATACTCCGTAAGCCCCAGAGCCTCGGCGTCCTCGCCGGACGAAAGCCTGTAACAATCGTAATGGTAGAGTTTTCCGTCGTAATCGTTGAGATATGCGTAAGTGGGGCTTGTGATTTCCGCGTTTATTCCGAGAGCGAGAGCGATACCCTTTGTGAAGACGGTTTTGCCCGCTCCCATTTCTCCGTCAAGCAGAAGCACGTCGCCGCCACGCAGCGTTTTGCCGTATTCTTCGGCGAATTTTATCGTTTCTTCGCGTGATTTCGTAATTTTCACCATATATCGATTATATACCTTTTACAGGAATTTGTGAAGTATTTTCTTCAGTCTTTTGTATAATAACACGGTTATAACAGCGTTTGACGCGCCTTTTATCAGGTTGAAAAGCACGATGAGATACCACACGTCGGCAAAGAACGCCGCCGCGCCGCCTTGCATATAGAACGGAAAAAGAAGATATCTGTTTATGAGAAGCGACACCGCCGAAATAATCAGAGTTGCGGCGGTAAGAGTTATCGTCACGACCGAAAACTTTCTTTTACGCTCGTAAATAAGCGACGGAATAACAACGAAAAACTGCGCCATTATGAAGTTTGCGAGTTCGCCTATCATTCCCGTCTGGCTGAGCGGCAGACGGAAGAGGGTGAAAATTATAACCGTCATTTCGCCGGACAGCGCGCCGAGCATATAAGCGGCGATGAGCATAATCGCGAACGAAAAATCGAGTTTTAAAAATGGCGCGGCGGGAAAAACAGGAAAATCGAGAAAAGACGCGCCGAACGCAAGCGCGGTGAACGCTGCTATAAGCGCAAGTTTTTTCGCCGTGAACGGACTTTTCGCCTCTTTTTTTCCGCTCTTCGTTTCCTCTTTTTTTTCGCCTGTCGCGTTTTCTTCCTTGATTTCTTTATCCATAGTAATTTAACCTCCGAAAAGCCCCGTCCGAAATCGGACGGGGCAAACAATAAACTTCTTTGATTCGCAGTTTATGAATCTTTTCTTATCCGGACTTTACCGTAGAGATTCGTCGTTGCCGACATACGGTTTACCGTCGGTCGGGGAATTTCACCCCGTCAAAGCGCGTGTTGTTCAGCCCGACCGTTTTGCCGGGCCGACAGCCGTTATTACGGCCGCGCTCTCGCAGACTTCGTTCCATAACCACAGGCGATTGCGTTAGAGCCCGCCAAAACGCCTGTGGCTAGGTGGCAGACAAAATCGCTGTCCGCCGCCGAAAAAAGGAAACTTCACTGCCGGTGGAGATTTTCACTCCGCCCCAAAGATTTCGGCTATATTCTACAACTAATCTGCCGGATTGTCAAGCATATCTCAGTATTTTAAATTCGACTTTATATCGGCGGCGAGTTCGGCGGCGTTTTTCACAAAAAGCCTGTCGGCAACGGACATAAGTCCCACTGCCTCGTCACTCCTTCTGCTCGCCGTGAAACCGCTCACCTCGCTTCCGCTACGCAGATAATATCTGATATTTTTCACCGCAGAAACGCCTTCGCCCGAGCCGAAAAAACCTGTGGACGAAACGAACGACATCACGCCCGCCGAGTTAAGCGTCCTCACCGTTTTTTCCACTTCCGCCGAAGTCATCATTCCGCTCTCGATAACGGCGGAAATTTTCTTTCTTTTGGAAGCCTTGATTATCTTTTTGAATTCGCGCTTCATAAGATCCGTCGCGTTGAATTTAACCGTGGAAATTCCGACGGGAACGTAAACTCTGTCCGCGCCCTTTTCGACAGCCTTTTTGACCGCGTATTTTTTTACGCCGAACGCCTCTTCGCCGAACGGAAAACAAACCGCAGCCACTACCTCCACGCCGCTCCCGCGTAACTTCTCTTTCGCCACTCTTATTTTTTGCGGCGTGACGACGACTCCGCCGAATCCGTAATTTTTAGCCTCGGTGAGTTTCTGGTCGAGAACTTCCGGACTGAAAACATCGGTGAGGTCGCAATCGAATTTTTTGAAGAGTTTCGCCGCTTTGAAGGCTTTGAACTCTCTGCGCATTTCGTCCTCGCTCTGCCCGAAGATAACGGACGCCTTATCGGTCACATCTTTACCGAAAAGCATTCCCTGCGGAAAGCCGCCGCCCTGAGGAAACGCTCCGCCTTGCGGAAAGATACCGCTTTTGGGGAGCGCGCCGCCGTTTTCCTTGGCGGCAACGACGGGGATTTTAACTTCTTCAAACGTGCGTGGAGCGTTTGCCGTCGGGCGGACGAAGGCTTCGGAAAGAATGCTTTCGTTTTCTTTGTTTTCCGGCGCGACGTCGGTTCCGAAAGGCTGAGTTTCGTCGGCATAATTCGCTTCGCTTATCGGCTCTTTGCCTTCGATAATCTGCGGCACCGCTTCTTCCTCGGGGGAAAACCCTTCGCAATCGGTGGCGTCCGCGGTTTCTTCACGGGTTTTTATTTCTGTTAATTCCATAATCACAACCTCGCTTTTTTTTAGTTTATCGTAATTATCCGCTTTTATTGTCCGTTTTATACCCCGAAAAATTCATTGCGACAAATTCCGACGACGTTCGACGACATTTATCTTTTTATTATAACCTTCGTGCGATATACTTATGCCATGCAATAAAACAAGAATAAACGTGAGGTGAAAATTTTATGCCGGAAGCATACCAGATAATATTACTTTTCGTCGCGGTGTTCGGCGCGTCGTTCGGATTCGCATGCCTTATAAAATTCGGCGGAAACTACGTTAAAGAAAAAATGAACGACGCAAAACCGAAAAAAGAAACAATTCCCGTTCACGTATGCGAACCCGACCCAAAAATCTACTATATCCGCAACGCGGACTGCAAACCCGCCACGCCCAAAAAACCGCGGAAAAAGGCGAAGCGGAAAACCGACCTTGCCTTTAAAAACATAAAGGGAATCGTTATAAAACCCGAGGAATTTTGCGAGAAAAAATACAGATAAATTGAAGATAAAAGGCGCGGCTCGCTCTTTGCTTTTTTGCAAAGAGCGAGCCGCGCCGTCAATATTACGAATGTTAGTGATAACGAATGAAATCCCTACGCATTAAATATCCTTGTTTAAAACCCTGAATAGAAATTCTTTCGTTCTCGGGTTTTTCGGTTCGCCGAAAATCACTTCGGGCGTATCGTCCTCGGCGATAAACCCTCCGTCCATAAACACCACTCTCGAAGAAACGTCTTTGGCAAACTGCATTTCGTGAGTTACGACAATCATCGTAAGCCCCGTTTTCGCAAGGCTTTTCATTACCGAAAGAACCTCGCCGACCATTTCGGGGTCGAGTGCGGAAGTCGGCTCGTCGAACAAAAGCACGTCGGGATTCATAGCCAGCGCGCGGGCGATGGCGACTCTTTGCTTCTGACCTCCCGAAAGCTGAGCGGGGCGCGCCTTGATGAACGCGCTCATCCCCACTTTTCCGAGATATTCCAGCGCGATTTTTTCCGCTTCTTCCCTGCTTCTCTTCAGAACTTTCATCTGCCCGATGACGCAGTTTTTCAGAACGTTCATATTATTGAACAGATTAAACTGCTGAAAAACCATTCCCACTTTCGCTCTGTATTCGGCGATATTGAAATCGGCAGCCTGAATATTTTGTCCGTTATAAAGTATCTCTCCGTCCGACGGCGTTTCGAGAAGGTTTATGCAGCGAAGCATCGTGCTTTTGCCCGACCCCGACGCACCTATGACGGAAACGACCTCGCCTTTTTTTATTTCGAGATCGACGCCTTTTAAAACCGCGTGGTCGCCGAACGACTTTTTCAGATTTTTAATGTTTATGATATTCTCAGTCATTGGGAATTCCCTCCTTGGTAACTTTTATCATCGCGGCAGCGTCGGTCTGCGAACCGCAGATAGTATAATTATCCTTACCGGCGAGAAGTTTTTCCGCGAGCCTTAAAATTCTCGTGATCGTGAACGTCATTATGAAGTAAATCACACAACATATGAAGTAAATCGGGAAGTTTTTATAGGTCTGTTTCACTATCACGTTCGTGAAGAAATAAAGTTCGGTTACGCCTATCACGTTAAGGACGGAAGTATCTTTGATATTGATGACGAATTCGTTGGAAACGGCGGGGAGAATATTCCTTATAACCTGCGGCAGAATAACGTGAATCATCGTCTGAACATGCCCCATTCCGAGCGCCCGTGCGCCCTCGAACTGCCCTTTGTCTATCGAAATTATTCCGCCTCTCACGATTTCCGCAATATACGCGCCGGTGTTAATCGAAACGATTACGAGCGCGGAGAAAAACAGATTGAGCGTGTTGCCGCCCGTAGCGAATGCGTAACCCCAGTAAATAACCATCGACTGTACCATCATCGGCGTACCTCTGAACACTTCGATATAAACGGATAAAATTACGTCCACGATTTTCTGTATGACCGCCACCCACTTCTTTTTCGAGCGAGGAATAGTTCTCACGATACCGATTATCAAGCCGATCAAAAGCCCGGCGATCGTGGATATCAACGCTATCGAAATGGTGTAACCGACGCCTTTCAGAAAGTCTTTCCAGTACGTTTTCAGAATGTTTCCGACCGAAACGAAAAACCCTTCTTCCTCGCCGTTTTTTGCGTTGCATACGGCGTTCGCGGTGGGGCGTTCGGCAACGTAACCGTCAATCGTTCCCGCTTCGAGCGCGATTCTCATATCGACGAAGTTCGCAAGGCTGTCTATAACGGTAAGATTGCTCGTCTGAGATTTAAGCGCGGAAAGGTGGAAAGTTCCCGGTTGCCCCGCGACTTTAACCCCCTCTTTATCGATTTCCTCAAGACTCTTCGCATCGGCGATGACCGAACCTTCTCTCGTCACCACGACGAGCGTGGAACGATAATAAGGCGTGGTGAAATCGACTTCCTTTTTTCTCTCTTCCGTGGGGCTCATACCCGCGACGATCGCGTCGAGATTTCCGCTCTGAACCGCCGGGATAAGGCTCTCCCACTCGTATTGATAAATTTCGATTGTCATATTCATCGAAGCGGCGACCATCGCGGCTATCTGAACGTCGTAACCGTTGGCGTATTTTCCGCTCAGGTTTTTTATCGGAAGCGCGCCGTTCCTGTCGTCGTCCTGAGTCCAGTTATACGGCTCGTAAGCGCACTCCATTCCCACTTTCAGAACCCCGCCCGTGACAGACGAAAAATCGTAACGCGGCGTGAAAGTCGCGGTTTCGTCGTTTAAAATCCCGATAATCCCGCTCATGATCTCTTCCTGATCCTCGGCGGTGAGTTTGTCGAGAAACTGATTCATTTTGTCTTTATACGCGTCGCCTTGCTTAAGCCCTATGGCTATCGCTATGTCCGCGTCGGTGGCGGCAAACCCCGTGTCGTTGTTCACAAGGTCGACGTAAGTGAGTTTTACGTTATTTCTCCCGCCGCAACCGCTGCATGCAAAAATAAGAAACACACTTATCAGCAACAATAATATCGAGCGTTTGTTTTTCATTTGCGCTCCTCCTGAAAAAAAATAAACCCGTGAGTAGAGCAGCATAGCAATACTCACGGGAAATCCGCTGATATCACGATAGCCCTCCGCAAAAAAGCGACAGTCGCCGATATATTTTATCGACGCCCAACCTGCCACGCGGTGCGAACGCGCAACGGTTTCGGCAAGACTTCCTTTCGCATCGTTCCCCTTCGACGGGTTATGAACGAGGTTACTTTTAAGCCCTGCGCCTCTATCTCTACTGTTAAGTTAACTTGATTTTAATACATTGCCGGAAAAAACGCAAGCGTTTTAACGCAGTTTTGCCGATTTTATTTTTTTTCGGGATTATCGTTTGTTTGTTCGTCCGGGTTGTCGTCTGCGTCGTTTTTATCCTTATTTTTTAAGACTATCGCGGCGGAAACCGAACTGAAAACCGCGCCGATCGCAAGCGAAATCACGGCGAAAGTCATATAACCGTTCTCTTCGGTTCGCATAAAAAACAACAGAGCCGCGATTACGTAAAAAACTATCGAAATAACCCTGAATAACGTCGATTTATTCTGCATTTTCTTCCTCCTCGCCCTCTTCATCGTCCTCATCCCGACCGGCGCCGGAGCCGTAAAGGGCGACGTTTTCGAGAATTTCGTCGAGTTTGGCAAGTACTTCGTCCTTTCCCTGACGGGTTTCCGACGAAACGGCTATCACGTTCTGCTTCGTCACCGCGAAAAAGCGGGCGATATCCTCCACGTTCTTTTTAACCTGCATTCTAGAAAGTTTATCCGCCTTCGTGGCGATGAAACTGAACGAAAAAGCGCACGAATGAAGAAAATTAACCATCGTTACGTCGTCCGCCGTGGGTTTGTGGCGAATATCGACGAGCGAAAAAACGTAATTCGCGTTAGATTTGTCCGCAAAAAACTTCTGCATCGTAACGCCCCACTTCTCTTTTTCCGCTTTAGAAACTTTCGCGTAACCGTAGCCCGGCAGGTCGGCGAGAACGAATTCGCCGAAGTCGAAATAATTGACGAGCCGCGTTCTGCCCGGCGTATCGGACGTTTTTGCTAGTTTTTTCTGATTCGCGAGCATGTTTATGAACGAACTTTTGCCCACGTTCGATTTGCCCACAACCGCTATTATCGGCTTGTCGGGTTTTATGAACTGCGACGGCGACGCCGCAGACGTTATGAACGTTGCGTTTTTGATAATCATCGATGAAATCCCCCGATTGCTGCTTTTTACTTTGTTTGAAAACCGCTTGAAACCCGCGGAGTTTTAAAACCGTTAAACCGTTAAAAACCCGCCGCGTTTAACCCGTTTAAAAACGCCCGTAATCCGTTTAAAAATCGCGCACGGCGACTTTGAGGACTTCGCCGACGGTCGAAACCGGAATGAAATTCATCTCGTTTCTTATATTGTCGGGGATTTCTTCGAGATCTTTTTTGTTGCGGTCGGGAATAAGCACGTTTCTTATTCCGAGCCTGAACGCCGCGAGAGCCTTTTCTTTAAGCCCGCCGATAGGCAGAACTTTTCCGCGCAAGGTAATCTCGCCGGTCATCGCCACGTCGCCGCGAACTTTTTTGCCCGTGAACGCCGAGGTTATCGCCGTTGCGAGCGTAACGCCCGCGCTTGGTCCGTCCTTAGGCGTCGCGCCCTCGGGAACGTGGATATGAACGTCGTAGTCCTCGAATTTCTTTGCGTCAACGCCTATTTCTTCGGCGTGAAGTTTAACGTAAGTCAAAGCGATTTTCGCGCTTTCCTGCATCACTTCGCCGAGTTTTCCGGTGAGATAAAGGTTGCCCTTGCCCTTGAAAAGAGCGACTTCCACCGGGAGCGTCGTTCCGCCGACCTGCGTCCAGGCAAGCCCGGTTGCGCAGCCCACTTCGTCGTTTCTCAGTTCGTCCGTATAGGAAAATCTGTCCGCGCCGAGATATTTTTCAATCGATTTATCGTCGATATCGAACTTCTTTTTCGTCTTTCCGCTCGCCACTTCCGTTGCGATTTTTCTGCACACCGAGCCTATCTCTCTTTCGAGATTTCTCACGCCCGCTTCACGCGTAAACCCGTCTATAAGTCGATAAACAGCACTTTCTTCAAACTTAACGCGTTTTACGTCAAGCCCGTTTTTAACCGTTTCTTTCGGCACGAGATAACGCTTCGCTATCTCGTATTTTTCGTTTCTCGTGTACCCGCTAAGTTCCAGAACTTCCATTCTGTCGAGAAGGGGCGCGGGAATGGTTTCAAGCGAGTTTGCCGTGGTGATGAAGATAACCTTGGACAAATCGTAAGGTATTTCGAGATAACGGTCGCGGAAAGCGACGTTTTGTTCGGGGTCTAAAACCTCGAGAAGCGCGCTCGCAGGATCGCCGCGAAGGTCGCTGGAAAGTTTATCTATTTCGTCGAGCAGAATAACGGGGTTGACCGTTCCCGCCTCTTTCATTGCGTACATAATTCTGCCGGGCATCGCGCCGACGTAAGTTTTTCTGTGACCGCGGATTTCGGCTTCGTCCTTAACGCCGCCGAGGCTCATTCTCACGAATTTTCTGTCAAGCGCCCGCGCCACCGATTTGGCGATAGACGTTTTGCCCACTCCCGGAGGGCCGTAAAGGCAAAGAATAGAACCGCCCGTTTTGCCGGTGAGTTTAAGCACGGCAAGATATTCGATAATTCTCTCTTTGATTTTTTCAAGTCCGTAATGGTCGGCTTCGAGAATCTTTTTCGCATCCGCGATGCTCTCTCTGTCCTTGCTTGCCTCGTTGAAAGGCAAATCCAAAAGCCAATCGAGATAAGTGGAAAGCACTGTGTAATCGGGCGAGGACGGATTCATTTTGTCCATTCTCGAAAACTCTTTGAGAGCCTTCTCCTCCACCTCTTTCGGCATCTTTTTAGCCAGAATCCGCTCTTTGAGTTCGTCTTTTTCGTTCTCGTCGTCGCCGAGTTCGCTATGAATCGCTTTCAGTCGTTCTCTGAGATAAAACTCGCGCTGACTTTTTTCAACGCTCGCCTTAACCTTATCCGAAATCTCTTTTTCGGTTTTGATTATCTCCTTTTCGTGAACGAGGAAATTGAAAAACGCGTAAAGTTTCTCTTTAACGGTAGCATATTCGAGAATCTGCTGTTTGTCGCCCTCTTTAAAATTCATATTGTAAGTGGCGGCGTTGACAAACTCCTCGGGTTTTTCGAGCGCAAGCACGTTCGCAAAAACGTCCTTGTTGACCTTAACTTCGGGCAGGTTTAAAAATTCCGCAAGTTCGGTTCTCACCACGCGGAAATAAGCCTCCGTTTCGGCGTCGTCACAGTCGTCCGGGATTCTCTCTTTAACCGTTACGAGAAAATAATTTTCGTTCGGCTCGAAAGAAACGATTTCCGCGGCGAAAAGCGCGTTCACGTTGACTTTTATGTTGTCGCCCGGCATGCGGGTTATGTGTTTTATTCTGCAGACCGTGCCTACGTTGCAAACGTCCTTTTCGGCGGGTTCTTCCACCTTTGCGTCGCGCTGGGCGGAAACGAAAATAAGCGCGTCGTCGGTGTCTACCGACGCGTTTATCGCGGCAAGCGATTTAAGCCTGCCCACGTCGAACGAGGTGAACACGTTCGGCAAAATAACCTTACCGCGGAGCGCGACCATCGGTATGGTTTTTATTTCGGGACTGACTATGATGTTTTCCGGATTTACGAGTCCGTCTTCCCTTACTTCTTTATACGAGTCCATAATATAACTCCCTGTTTCGCGGATATCCCCTACCCGCATTCCTCTGTTTGTGAATTATTATATATCGGTTAATTAAAAATTGCGAGATATAAACCGAAAAAATCAGTGAAAAACCATTCCGGCACAGCCGGCAGTTCCGGTATATCCGGCTGATTCCGTATATCGGACGCGATAACGGTTTACTCCGGTATATCGGTCGCGATAACGGTTTACTCCGGTATGTCCGTCGCGATTAAAGATTATTCCGGTATGTCCGTCGCGATTACGGTCGCTTTTCCCGTTAAGGTCGCCGCCGCGCCGCAGGATACGAAATAACTGTCGCCCTTTCCGAAGTTTTCTTCAAAACTTTCGCCCGTGATTTTCCCTTCGCCGGAAACTACGGTTATCGCGGTGAAACTCTTGTCGTTATCTATTTTAGTTCCGCCGTCAAGTTTAATCTCTCTCACGCGGAAATATTTGCACTCCGCAATGATTTTTTCGTCTTTTTTGTCGTCGTGTTCGCCGTTTTTATTGTTGTCGCCGAAAACCGCGGGCGAATACCTGCCGAAGTTTATAACCTTAACGGCTTTGTCGACGTGAAGTTCTCTGAGTTTTCCGTCCGCACCGCGGCGATTGTAATCGTAAACTCTGTAAGTTAAGTTGCTGTTCTGCTGAATTTCGCAGATAAGGCACCCCGCGCCGATTGCGTGAACCGTTCCCGAAGCGATGAAATAACTCTCACCCTTTTTCACAGGAATAAAATTGAGCAATTCCTCCACTTTCCCATCGTCGAGATAACGCAGAAACTCCTCTTTCGAGGTGTCGCGTTTGAAACCGCAATAAATTCCCGCACCCTCCGCCGCGTCCACGATGTACCACATTTCCGTTTTGCCGTAAGATTTTTCGTTCTTCAAAGCGTATTCGTCGGACGGGTGAACCTGCACGGACAAATTCTGCTTTGCGTCGATGAGTTTGATAAGCACCGGGAAAAACTCGAACTTTTTGCAGTTTTCGCCGAGATCCGCATCGGTGAGGACGTCCTTGAGATATCTTCCGTCCGCGATTTTCGTCGGTCCGTCTTTGTGATAGGAAAGTTCCCAACTTTCGGCGCAAGGCGTTTTGTCGGTGATTTTTCCGTATTCGGTTTTAAGTCTTTCTCCGCCCCAGAGATAATCTTTGCACTCGGGATATAATTTATATATTTTCTCAGACATTTTTGTTTACTCCGTTCCGCACCGAAAAATATCGGACGCGTTGTTCGCATCGCGTTGCGCGCCGAAAATCGTCAAGCGTATGACTTTACGTATATCATTATATATGATTTCCGCGTGTTTGTAAACTTTTTTCCGCGAAAAAGGCAACGTTTTGGCGTTTGTTGTCCAAAATTTAAAAAATCGGACGGCACCGCCCCTCAATCGATTGCCGACGGCAGAAAAAAAGTGTATAATGATACCGAAAAAAATATTCACGGAGGACGAATTATGCCACTTGTCAACTCTAAGAAAATGTTTGAAATGGCTTATAAAGGCGGTTACGCCATAGGCGCATTCAACGTAAACAACATGGAAACCATTCAGGGAATAGTTAACGCCGGTAAGGCGCAGAACGCCCCGCTTATCCTTCAGGTTTCATCCGGCGCGAGAAAGTACGCTAATCCTATTTACCTTAAACACCTCGTTCTTGCCGCGGAAGAAGATTCCGGGCTGCCCATCGTGCTTCACCTCGACCACGGCGACTCGTTCGACCTTTGCAAAAGTTGCATCGACAACGGCTTCACTTCCGTCATGATCGACGCTTCCAAATACGAATTCGCAAAGAATATCGAAATAACCAAAGAAGTGGTCGCTTACGCTCACGACAGAAACGTTACCGTTGAAGCGGAACTCGGCAAACTTGCAGGCATCGAAGACGACGTTAAAGTTCATTCCGACGACGCTATGTTCACCGATCCCGATGAAGTTTACGAATTCGCGACAAAAACCGGAATCGACTCGCTCGCAATCGCTATCGGAACTTCGCACGGCGCGTATAAATTCAAACCCGGTCAGAAACCGCAACTTCGTTTCGATATTCTCGAAGAAGTTGGCAAACGCCTGCCCGGCTTCCCCATCGTTCTGCACGGAGCGTCGTCCGTTCCGCAGGAATTCGTGAAAACTATTAACGAATTCGGTGGCAAAATGCCCGACGCGATCGGCATTCCCGAAGAAATGCTCCGCAAAGCCGCGACGATGGCTGTCTGCAAAATCAACATCGATTCCGACCTTCGTATGGCTTGCACCGCGGCTGTTCGTCAGCACATGTTCGAACATCCCGACCATTTCGACCCCAGACAATACCTCGGCGATGCGAGAGCGAACGTTCAGAAGATCGTCGAACACAAACTCGTCGACGTTCTCGGCTGCGCCGGAAAAGCGGACGAATGCAGATAATCCGATAAATTCACATTAGCAGATAATCCGATAAATTCACAATAAAAAAAGCGTTGAACAAACGCTTTTTTTATTGCCGTTTTATTGCCGCTTTATTGCTTTTTATTGCCGTCGGAACGTTGCCGAAAAATTTTGGACTGACGTTTTATCTGCTCAGAAAATCCATTCCTTTGAAAACAACGTCGTTTATCACTTCGTCCTTTATGCCGTAATAAATTATTTTTCCTTCTCTTCTCACGTTCACCGCGCCGATCGACCGCAGAATTCTGAGTTGATGACTGAGCGTTGTCTGATTCAGACCTATCGTCAGTGCGAGATCGGTGACGCACATTTCCGAAATCGCCAGCGCACAGAGAATTTTCAGCCTCGTTTTATCGGAAAATAGCGAAAAGAACCCGACAAGATCGTCTAAAACCTCTTCGCAAGGAAGATAATCTCCGACCATATCGAACGTTTTTTTGTCAATCATAAGCGTTGCGCAACCCATTTTTCCACCTCTTATTTTCTTTATTTTGCCATATTTTTACTTATGCAGGAGCGTTCATATAAACTATTCATCATTTATCGCCCGCGCTTTATTGTCTTAATTATACTATTGAACGATCGCGGCAGTCAACGGAACATAAAATCGAATTATGTCGCATAAGGTATAATAAAAGAGAATTTTGTTTTTTCGGAGGTAATATGAATTCCAACATTGTTCTTTTAGGTTTGCTTTATCTTTTATATGCCGACGGCTATATCACCCTTACGCAGGTTTTGCTTCTTCTCGCGCTTTTATCAACCACCGTTTATAATTGCGACAACAATTCGTCGACAAACAATAACAATGTTTTTAACAACTAAACATATGCTCATACGGCGAAAAAGCGGTCTATAAGTCGATTATTCGGCATTTTTCGACAACAATAAGAAGTTGTGCAACAAAAAAAGCCGCCCGCGGAAAATCCGCGGGCGGCGATAACATCAAATTTCAAACGAAACAAGCCCGACTACGGGCAACTCCGGAAGATTATGTTGACGGCCAGTTCAACCTCTCACTTCTCGTAAACTTCCTTTTTAAGAACGCCGATAAACGGGATATTACGATAAAGCCCGTCGTAATCGAGACCGTATCCGACGACGAATTCGTTTGCAACCTGGAATCCCGTGTAATCGATTTTTACGGGGACTTCTCTTCTCGAAGGCTTATCCAGAAGGGCACACACTTTAACCGACTTGGGCGAACGGGTTCCGAAAAGTTTCAGAAGGCAGTTCATGGAATAACCGCTGTCAACGATATCCTCGACGATTATAACGTCCTTTCCGCCGATTTTTCCGTCGATATCCTTGATAATCTTAACTTCTCCCGAAGAATTCACGCCTGCGCCGTAACTGGAAATAGACATAAAATCAACCGTCAGCGGCAAATCGATTTGCCTTATCAGATCGGTATAAAACAAAACGCTGCCCTTTAAAACGCCGACGATTATCGGTGCTTTTCCTGCATAATCTTTTTCAATCTGCTTCGCGAGTTCGGTTACTCTTTTTTGTATCTGCTCTTCGGTGATAAGCGTTTTTTCCAAAACTTCGTTATACATCTCTCTCTTGCTTCTCCTTAGTGCCTGTCGTATATGCTACATTGTAACACATTTTTTGTGGTTTTGTCTACTTTAATAGCGTCGGAAATTTCAATTCCGCAAATAATAAATACCTTTTCGTCTTTTGCGAGAAGCAAAATCTTATCCCGCTCTCTTTCCGGAATTTTTTTATCGATGAAGTATTCTTTAAGTTTCTTCGTGCCGCCGCCGAACTTTTCGAACGTGTCGCCGGGCTTTCTCGTTCTCAACATCGCCCCCTGCGGAATCTTCATAAAGTCGGCTATAAGCCGATTATCGATCCTTTTTACATTGCAATTGCCAACAATTTCAAATCGGTACGTCTTGCCTTGAAAATCAAAATCTCCGAGCGAAAACGGCTTTTCGAAGTCTATTTTTTCCGCTTTTTTATAAAAAGTAATTTTTCCGTAATCCTTCACTGCGACGACGCTTTTCGGCAGCGTTACCGATTTCCCGTTTTCCGCGTCTTTCAACGAATATGCCGATTCGAGATGAATTTTTTCGTAATCTTTCTTTATTCCGAGTTTTTTCATCGCAAGCGTTGCGGAACGCATAAAAATCGGCTTCGGCAAATCTGCCGGGAACGAAACTTCTCCGTATTTTTCCGTCAGCGATTTTTCGGCAAGAGATCTCAGATACTTTTCATCGTCCAGTGCGGTATCGGCAAAACGCAGAATGCTCTTTTCCGCTTCCGGAAACCTTTGTTTTATAAGAGGCAGAACCTCGAGCCTGATGAAATTGCGCGTATAATCGGTTTGGAAATTCGTTTCGTCGTCGACGTAATCGAGTTTATGCTCTTTTATATAAGCGTTTATTTGCTCTCTCTCCGCGCCGAGAATGGGTCGAATTATCCTTCCGTCCGACGTGGCGTCGTTTATTCCGACGATTCCAAGCGGCGATGTGCCACGGAACAAGTTAAAAAGCACGGTTTCGGCGCGATCGCCCGCATGATGCGCGGTCGCCACCCTATCGCAAAAACCGCTGTCTATCGCCTCGTTAAAAACTTTATACCTGAGCGCGCGTGCGCCCTCTTCTGCCGACAAACCGTTTGCCGCGGAATATCCGGGACAATCAACTTTGCGGAAAAAAAGCGGAATTCCGTTCTTCTCGCAAAGATTTTTCACAAACAAACTGTCCCTCCCGGAAGTTTCGCCGCGAATTCCGTGGTCGACGTTGATCGCCTTGACGGTTATTTCGAGTTCTTCGCGCTTCGAAAGCAGCAAATCGAACAGACAAACGGAATCTTTCCCGCCCGACAATGCGACCGCAATCGTTTCTCCTCTTTTGAATAAACCGAAATTCAACATCGATGAGCACTCTCCTCTGCCCGTTTTTCGCGCCGCCGGCTTAAATTCCGGGCATGCGTCCGCAAAAACGTCGTATTATCATTATAACAATAATACATTTTTTAAACAAGAAAACAAGCAATAAAGAAAAAAATATTTTTTCAAAAAAACCCTTTAAAACTCTTGACAAATGTTTTTTTATATAGTATTATTAACAAGCAATTTGACGGCGCGGAGTAGAGCAGTTTGGTAGCTCGTCGGGCTCATAACCCGGAGGTCATAGGTTCGAATCCTGTCTCCGCAACCATTGTAGTAAGCAAGCGACACGTTTGCTTGCTTACGAATTTTTATGGCGGCGTAGCTTAGTTGGTTATAGCGGCCGGTTCATACCCGGCAGGTCGTTGGTTCGAATCTGACCGCCGCTACCAAATGATAACAACTGCTCTTTTTTTTAAGGCGCATTGCGATATACAATAGAATAAGGCCCCTTGGTCAAGCGGTTAAGACATCGCCCTTTCACGGCGGTATCATGGGTTCGAATCCCGTAGGGGTCACCAACGGAAAACAGTCTTTTAAGACTGTTTTTTCTTTATAACTTCCGTAAAAAAATACAACTATCATACAAAACGCCGAATAACATATCAGCCGCAGTCCGCCGCGTTTTAAACGCGGCGGACTGCGGCTGAACCATGTATTTTAATAGCGACAAACCTATATATTTTACCTTCCGTATAAAGTCTCGTATTCCTCGCGGCGTAACACCGTGTCCCAGCCGCCGACCGATTCGCCGTCGTGCTTATCTATTCCCGTATACGACAAACTCGAATTTTCGTACTTTCTAAACCCGAATATTCCTTGATTCATCTTTTCCGAGTCGAAAAGCCCTATCGAACAGAGCGTGTCGAAATCTTTTACCGTAAGCCCCGTGACCTTTTTGAAAAGTTCGGGTTCTATCTGAGTTATGACGTCTTTTATCGTCTGCTCGCGGTAGTCTGTAAGGTACATAAACGCGGGTATTCTCGCCGCGAGTTTTAAGAGGTTTTCCTGCACCTTTTTCCTTAACGATTTCGCCTCTTTTTCCTCTGCCGTGAGTTCTTTTTTCTCTGCCACAGACAATTCATCGCCCTTTTCCTTTTTGAGTTTTTTAACCTTTTCCGAGCGATTTATTATCGTCTGAATTTCGTCGTTTAACGAGCGGAAACCCTCTATCCGCATAAGCGCGTCCAACGCCTCGGGGCTTCTTTTCAACTTATTAAGCGTATCGTTGTCAACGTGAACGAGAAGCGCGGTCTGCCACCGTTTTGCGAGCAAAGTCGCCGAAGTCCCCGCGTAAGTAATGTCGAGTATGTCCTGCGCGTTTATTACGTTCATCGACGATCCGTCGAATGCAAGCACAGGCAAAAACGCGATAAATTCCGCGACTTTCTGTTCGGGGCTTGTATCGTCCACCTTTAATCGGCACGAATAATCTGAAATCTGTTCGAGAGCGCGTTCCAAGGCGAAGTCGAAAATATAGCACTCTTTCTTTATAACTTCCCTATCGCCCTTATCGTTTATTATCTCCCATGGCGACTGAACCCTGAACGCCGTCTGAAAATACGTTTCGGGCGACTTTAAATTCCGCAGCATAAATACGCCCGACCACGGACGAACGGTAACGCCCGTCGTGAGTTTTCCGCAAGAGAGAGTTATCGTTTTCGTTTTGAGCGGGTCGCCCATGGCGTTTAATACGGGCGTCAAAGCCTCTATACCTACGCCCGCTTTCGTTCCCGCGCAGACGATAATTTTGTAGTCGTCGAAAAAGTTGTTCTGCTTTTTGCGCAATAAATTAGACATAGCGTAACAACTTGCAACGTTCGGCAAAAACCACAGGGTATGCGACAAAACGCTTTGCAAAGTAACGTCAGAAAAGGGCATAGGCGGTCGCTCCGCGCCGAGTTTCAAGCCGTCCGCAGGCATATAGTTGCCCTGAATCATTCTGAGCCACTTCTGCACGTCGTCCTCGTAGACAAATTCCGAAGTTTCCGCTTTGCCCTTTTCTTTCGGCTCGGCTTTGAAAAATTCGTTTATATCGAACTCGTCGTACCCCTCGTTTATGGCGGCGTTTGCCGTAATGGAATCGGGTACCTTATAGGTGAGCATCACCATTTTCGGCAAAGCCGCGTACGGGTTTTCGCCCAAGGAATTATCCCATTTTTCCTTTGCCGACTGCTCGTCCGAGTACGTCCAATTAAATATTTGATCTTCTAAAAATTCACCCGAGTTAAGGGCGCGGAAAGGCGTTCCCGAAAGATATAGATAATACCCTGAGGTGATAGGCAAAAACGACTCGTTCATAGCGTTTCCCGCCTCTTCCTTCTGATACTTTTCAAGGTCGAAATCGTCGTTTTCCTCGTCGAATTTCTCAAACAGATTTCTTGCGTTTTCACGCCACGCGCCGTAGTGATATTCGTCGAACACGACTATATCCCAATTCGTCGTATGTATAAACTCGTTTTTAGCCTTTATGCCGCCGCCGTCGTTCGTACCGAGTAAGTCCTGAAAAGAGCCGAATACCACGATAGGGGCGTTTTTATCGCAACTTTCGAACTGCTCGTCGAGTTTTTTAGTATCGAATTTCGCCTCTTTGTTGCTGACGAATTGCCAACCTTTAAAATCGACGTGCCGCGCAATATCTTCATGCCACGCCGATTCGACGGCAGGTTTAAAAGTGAGGACGAGTATTCTCGTAAACCCCATTTCCCTGCATAGTTCGTAGGTAGCGAAAGTTTTTCCGAAACGCATTTTCGCGTTCCATAAAAATTTCGGGGGCTTAGTCGGCTCTTCCTTTTTTGAGCGGGCGAAATAGGCTTTCGTCATTTCAACCGCGGACTTCTGCTCGTTACGCATGGTAAAATTCCACGAGCGATTGCCCTTGAATCTTTTTCCCGTCCTGACTTCCTCGATAGCGGTCAATGCGTCGCTCACGGAACAGTTAAACCACTCGTTTTTATCCTCGCCCTCGTTGAATTGTCTGTAACCCTTACGTCTTAAAAGTCTATGAACGTCCTTATCCGTGAAACACGTTCCGTCGGAACGCATGGCGGACTCTTTGAACACGATTTTAAAGCCTATCGCGGCGGTATGCAACTGTTCTTTTATACGATTTTCGACCGATTTACGCTCGGTATAGCCTATTTTTATGTATCCGTCGTGATCCTTGACATCGGGAAGAATATAGCCGTAAATAGTAGGCGTAAAGTCGGGGCGATTACTTAAAATATCGGAAAGAATTATATTACTTGGCATTATTCTTCACCGCCGATTTCGCCAATTTTAGATTTTATTAAATTCCATTCAACATCGTTAATATTCCATAATTTTCTTAAATAGCCGTCGGAATAAATTTGCGTATATTTTTTTAATTCAGGTATGAAACAGAAATTTTTTCTCGTAATATTTTGTGAAACAACAGTTTGTAGCAATAGAAAACGAACTGTTTTTGTTAAGATATATGACTTAAAATACTGCGTTTCTTGCTCGCTGTCAAACGCACCGGCAATAAGCCAGGATTCAGAGCATATTTCACCGGGTTTCGCAATTCTTGTATTTCCGTCATAATAGAACCCGACAGGTTTTGAAAAGTCGGTTTGTCCTGCAATCGGTGCTTTCGGTATAAGAAATTTCCATTTTTCGATTACATGCAACCCGTCTTTTACATCATTTTTATCAACATATTTTAACCCTACTTTTTGTGTAAAATAACAGGGAACTCCGTTGTTTAACGGTTGATAAGTTGTCGAAATACCAAACGGCAATCTAATTGAAACTCTTTCATTTAAAAATCTCTCATATTTAGAAGTGATTTTTTCAACTATTTCGATAGAAATATTAGAACGAATAAATGTATTAAACTGATTTAAATATCTGTAACTTTCGGAAAATTCTTTACCTATGTAATTTCTAACTTTACAGATTCCCTTGTTGTCCCTATCCCAAAGAAAATAACAAGCACCACCTGCTAAATCCACACCCGGAAAAACATCCCTAAAATTCTCGTGATCACATAATACCCTAATGCTTGTATCGTTTAACATTTCATCTCTAAAGGAATCTAAACCTTTACCGCCTGAAAACCATCTTGAAGGAATAATCATAGTAATATATCGAGGAAGAAGTTTTTTTGCCATTTCAATAAAATGTTGATAAATAGGCTTTGCACTCATTCCGTTTGCACTTCCGCCGTCGGATAGTTGATAGGGTGGGTTGGAAATTATTACGTCAAATTTCATATTAAATATCTGCTCCGCGTTCGTTGTGTGTATAAATTCATAAGCGTGAGTCTCTAATTCCTCGCCGCGGTCATAGGTCGTGTTCGCTCCGCAATAGCGACATTTGCCGTTTATAAATTCGTGATTTACTCGGCGGTATCGTATATTCCCCTCATCCGTGTCAAACCTCGAAACCGAGTATTTTCCGTTCGGACTTTTACTACAATACACGCTTCGCCGCGACAATAAACCCGTAAGTTCGGTTATCCCTATTCCGTACAGTTGATTGTGAAATATATGGTCTATTCTCATTTGCAAGTCGGGAATTTTATCCGCTAAGCCCGCTATCAGTCTTTTCGCGATTTCTCGTAAAAATACGCCCGTTTTACACGCAGGGTCTAAAAATTTCGCGTTCGGGTCGGAAAAAAGTTCCTGCGGCAACAGGTCGAGCATTTTGTTCGCAACGTCGGGCGGCGTGAATACTTCGTCGTTAGATAAATTCGCAAGGCATAGCAAAACGTCGGGCGTATGCAAGGTTTTATTTTTGTAAATATTTTCTAAAAACGTATCGTTCATAGCCCCGTCACTCTCCTGTAATGTACTATCGGATATTCCCGTATCGGCTCCGCCATATATTCGTTAGTCGTCGGGTTAATCGATATATACCGCCGTATTTCTTCGGAAATATCGAAAAGCGACGGCTGTCCGCCTTTCGGTTTATCGTTTACTTTAAGCATTACGTCAAGGCGAAAATCGCGGCGTTTGAGTTTCGTTCCGAGTAAACTCCACTCGGGGAAAATAATCGGTTCACCCGTATCTTGCTGATTTTCGTCAACACGCATTAAAGTCAACGCGTTGCCGCATAATATGTTTTTTGAAAAAACGTACTTTACGGCTTCTTCGGTCTCTTCGTTTACGGACTTTTTACATATCGACTTATACTCTTTATCCCACAGACGAAAAAGCCGCTCCCGACACTCCTCCACGTTATCGGCGAGAATATCCACCCCGTAAAGGCTCGTTACGGCAAGCACGGAATAACGTTCGTAATCGTAAGGGTTCGACTTATATAATTTTTTTACGGTGGCGAGTTTTCGGGTGAGAATTTCGGCT
>JALETB010000025.1 GCA_022781715.1 Clostridiales bacterium
AAAAAACGAAAAAAACGGCGACGAAAACGGTTTCGATAAAACTCTTCTTGACGGAAGCATCGGCAAAAACGAGGTTTTGCCCGAGGCGAAAAGCGCGGACGGCAACGCTCGCGATATCCCGACGAGAGAAAGCAAATTCGGATTTATAGAAGAAGAACGGAGAAAACTTGCCGCCGTGAAAAAACCGCAACTCCGCGAGCCGGCGGAAGAAGCGGATTACGTGCTCAACGCCCTCGAAAGGGCGTTGAAAAAGCGCGATTACGAGGGCGTGACGATTGCATTCATTGCGCTTAAATATCTCGCCGCTATCGAGAAAAAGCTCAAAATCGATTTAAGGAGAGTTTCCGACGGAATCGCGGAGAAAATGGATAAAAAGTAATAAATAACGGTGCGGAAATGAAAGAAATAATGCTATCGTCGGAGAAAATTTTCGACGGAAGAATAATAAAATTAAGGAAAGACGAAATTATAACCGAGAAGGGTATAAAACAGTCGCGCGAGGTCGTTTCGCACGGCGGCGGCGCAGCGGTGCTTGTCGCCAAGGACGGAAAAATTCTGCTCGAAAGGCAGTTCCGTTATCCTTACGGCGAAATTTTGTGGGAAATCCCCGCGGGGAAACGTGATGAGGGCGAAGATTTTGCCGAAACGGCGAAGCGCGAACTCGAGGAAGAAACGGGTTACGTCGCCGGAAAACTCGTAAAACTGTTCGAAGTTTACCCCACGCCCGGCTACACGAACGAGATAATCGGAATTTTCAAAGCCGAGGGGCTGAAAAAAGGCGTTCTGCATTTCGACGAGGACGAGGATATAACTTCGGAGTGGATTCCGGAAGAAAAAGTGTTCGAAATGGTTGAAAACGGCGAAATTAAGGACGGGAAAACGCTTATAGCCCTGCTTTGGTATAAAGCGGAGAAGTTTCGCCGCGAAGAAAAACCCGCCCGCAAAGAGAAACCCGCCCGCAAAGAGAAAACCGTATGACGAGGAAGATGACAGGACTTGAAAAAAGCGCGAAAACCGACACCGTCGGGATGATTTTAACGCTTATTCTTTACGCCGTGGGTGCGGTTTCCGCTCCTTACGTCAAAGTTGCGGGGTGGCTCGGCGGGGGCGTCGAACTCGAATGGTATCTCGCGTTCGCGTTCAAAACGATCTGTTCCGTTCTGCCGGTATACCTGATGTTTCAGTTCGGATTCGGAAAAGCCGTAACAGGTTTCTGCGGCGGAATCAAAGGACTTTTGCTTTGCATTCCGGCGTTTCTGGTCGCACTCGACAACTTTCCTTTTCTGCCGCTTTTAAACGGAGATCTGGCGTTTAACGGTGCTATAGGCGGACTTTTCCCTTACGTTCTCTATTGCTTGTCGATAGGGATCATGGAGGAAACGATATTCCGCGGGACGATTTTTCCGCTGTTCCTGTTCAGGTTTCAACATAATAAAAAAGGAACTTTTTGGGCGATTGCGGCATCGTCCGCGATATTCGGCGCGATGCACCTTCTGAACCTCTTCGGCGGTTTTTCGCCCATGGTTTTTCTTCAGGTGGGGTATTCTTTCCTTATAGGATGCATGTGCGCCACGGCATTGCTTTTTTCGGGCAATATCGTCGTTCCGATAATAATTCACGCCCTTTTCGACGTCGGCGGCTTTCTCACCGATTCGGGGTTCTGCACGGGAACGTTATGGACAACGGGCAACGTGATTTTGACGGCGGTTTTGTCGGTAATTTTTGCCGCCGCGATAGTTTTAGCATTTTTCAAAACCGATTTCGGTAAATTTTATGAAACTATGAATCTCTCTCGGCTAAGCCGCTCCGAAAAACAATAACAAATCATCCGACTGACAGACCGTCCGCGATTTTTCGCGGACTTTTTGTCAGGGATTCCATTCGTCATCACTAATTACCGAAAAGGCGACTTTTTTAGGCTTAGAAAACAATTCTGCAAAAAATCGCTTGCTTTTTGTTCGTTAAACAGTTATTATGGATAATGGAGTTATTGACAAAAGAGCCTTTCATCCGCGTGAAAAAACCGAACGAAAGGGAATGAAAAGAGAGGATTTTCACCCGGAAAAAACTGTTTATGGAGTTTACGGATAATTATTTGATAGCGTTGTACCTCGTCGCTGCGCTCGGCGCGTTTCTGATCGGCTTCAAACTGCTGTCGGAAAACTTGCAGAAAGTGGCGAACAAGGGCTTACGAAAACTTTTCGACAAAACCTCGAAAAGTAAAATCGCAGGCGTTGGCATCGGCGTCGGCGCGACGGTTCTTATGCAGAGTTCGGGAGCGACGACGGTTATGGTCATCGGTTTCGTCAATGCCGGAATGATGAGCCTTTATCAGGCTACCGCCGTGATTATGGGCGCGAATATCGGTACGACGATAACCACCATTCTCATAGCGTTCGGCGTGACGAGCGTGGGAAAATATTTCATGATTTTCTCGTTCGTCGGAATTTTCCTTTCAATGCTTTTAAAACAAGGCAAGGCGAAGAGTTGGAGTCTTACGCTTGCCGGTTTCGGTCTTGTTTTTTTCGGTCTTACGATCATTTCCGCCTGCAGCAACGGGTTTAAGGATAACGAAACGATAAAAGGCTTGCTCAGCAGCAGTATTGAGCCGTCGTTTATCGAGCCGATCGTTCTTATGTTCATCGGCGCGCTCATAACGGCTATCATGCAGTCCAGCACCGCCGTCAACGCGATTTTGCTTTCGCTCGTTTCCGCGGGCATTCAGATAGGCAGCGGCGGCAACGCCATTCTTTATATCGTTCTCGGCACGAACATCGGCACGTGCGTCACCGCGCTCATCAGTTCCATCGGTGCGACGACAAACGCCAAGCGTTCCGCGCTCATTCACTTCCTGTTTAACTTCTTCGGCTCGGTGATTTTCCTTATCGTGCTTATGATCTGGAATGGCTTTATGGATGATTTCTGGACGCAGATTATCTCCACCGGCGAAATGCAACTGGCGTTTTTCCACCTTGCGTTCAACTCAATCTGCACGCTTATTTTCCTTCCGCTCACGAACCTTATCGTTAAGACTACGGAAATTATAATACGCGACAAAAACACCGAAGAAGAAATCCGCATCACGTTCATGGACGAACGTATGCTTTCCACGCCCACCGTCGCGATAGCGCAACTTCAGAAGGAAACGGTGGCTATGGGCGACAGGTGTATGAATAACCTCCACGCCGCGTTCACGGCTTTCGTGGAGAGGGACGTTTCCGCAACCGAAACCGTTCATTCCGAAAACGACGAAATCACGATAGTTTCAAAACAGATAACCGATTACCTCGTGAAGGTGTCCGGCGAGGACGTTTCCGTTCACGACGATCAGAGAATATCCATTCTTTATCACGCGCTTGCCGACCTTTTGCGTATTTCCGAAATTTCGGACAACGTCGCCAAGTACACGAGGACGAGCGTCGAAAAAAATCTCGCGTTCTCCGAGCAGGTTATAGAAAAACTCAAAGCGATGTATGAAGACTTAAGCGAAATGTATAAACTCGCCGCCGCCATTTTCGAAACGAAGAACAAGGACGGATTCGCTTCTCTGGAAAAAATCGAAAACGAAGTGGATTCTATGAGAAAATCGCTTATCGACGAGCATATCGCAAGGCTCAACGCCGGCACGTGTTCGCCAAAAAACAGCGCGGTTTTCATCAACCTCGTTTCCAATCTCGAGAGAGCGGGCGACCATATCAATTTTTTCGCTCATACCATAGAAGATCTTCAATAAAATTTTAACGTCCTTGAAAAAGGGCGTTTTTTATTGTCTCGCGGTCGAAACAGTGGCGGGGAGTTTATTTTACGCCCCGGCGGGGGTATAATTTACGTCCCGGCGAGGCACAATCATAACGTGGGGAATCTATATAAATTTTCCCCGAAAGGAGAACGCGTTATGAGCAGAAAAAAGAAACATCCCGTTAAAAAAATGACGGAAAAAGACTATCGGAATTACGTAATGTCGCTTAAAGACGAAAAGCCCGTTGAGGCGGTCGTTCCCGAGGATCGACGCTTTTCGCCGAAATGAGCCTGTTTCAGCCGAAAAATATCGGATCAGAAGTGATTATTTGATGAAAAATCCTTGTTTTTTCCCGTGGTTTATTGTATAATTTTAGCAGAACAAAAGGAGAACGTATGGTCAGAATAGTCGAAGCGGTCACGCCTGCACAAATGAGGGCTTTTGCCAAATATCCTCTGGAACTTTACAGAAACAGCGACTATTACGTTCCGTGTTTCACGAGCGACGAAAAGAACATTAAAAACCCGAAGAAAAATTACGCCGCCGAAGGGTGCGAAGTGAAGTGCTTTCTCGCCGAGAAAAACGGCAGGGTCGTCGGCAGAATCGCGGGCATAATCGTCGCGGAAAGCAACAGGAAATTCGGCGAAAAGAAGATAAGATTTTCGCGGTTCGATTTCAATGGCGACGAGGACGTCGCCGAGGCTCTTCTGAATAAGGTCGCGGAGTTCGGAAAGGAACGCGGAATGACCGTGATTCACGGCCCGTGGGGGTTTAACGACACCGACAGAGAGGGAATGCTCACGAGCGGTTTTAATCTCCCCGCCACTTACGCCACCAACTACAATTACGAGTATTACGCCGACGTAGTGCAGAAACTCGGATTTAAAAAGGAAAGCGAGTGGGTGGAGTTCGCGATTTACCCCGAAACGCTCGACCCGAAGATTTACAAGGCGGCGGAATTCGTGCAGAAACGCTACGGTTTTGTCGAATTGAACGACAAATACCCGATAAAACGTGTTATCAAAGAGTACGGGGATTTGTTTTTCGATTGTTACAACGAGGCTTATAAAGACCTCGATTGTTACGTGGAACTCAAAGGTAAAGTCAAGCAGAACGTTATCATGCAGTTTGCAACAGTGATAAATCAGGATTATTTCTCTTGTATACTCGACCCGAAAACGGGTAAAATCGCCGCATTCGGAGTGGTTATTCCCGCGATAGGCGACATAATAAAGAAACATAACGGCAATCTGGTGGCGAGTGCGCTTCCTCTTTTGAAAGCGATAAAAAAGCCCGCCGCGCTGGAACTTACGCTTATAGGCGTCGCGCCGGAATACAGAAACACGGGCGTTAACGCGATGATCATCACGAGAATTCATCGCAACATAATGAAAAACGGAATAAAGAAAGTGGTGTGTAACCCTATGCTCACGTCCAACGCGGGGATTCTGACGCAATGGAAGTGGGTGGAACACAAAGAGATAAAACGCCGCGCCACTTTTGAAAAGGAAATATCGTAATAAATTATTGCCGGATATTTCCGACCGGGGAATTCGGGCGGATTCGACAAGGACGGCATTTTAATTGAATGATAACGCACCACGGTGGAAAAAATTTTCCGTCGCGGCGCGTTTTTTTACGCCGAAATTGTTGTGTTTTGACAACGTTTATGTTATTATATAATTATATAATATATATTTTTAAATTATGTTCAGGAGCGGACGTTTATGCGGAAGAGAATACTTTTAAAAGATATTTATGCGGACGTAAAGAGTTTCGGCGACAAAAAAGTTACCGTTATGGGCTGGGCGAGAACGATCAGGGATTCCAAAGCCTTCGGATTCATCGAAATCAACGACGGCAGTTGTTTCAGGAACGTTCAGGTTGTTTTCGAGCGCGAAAAAATCGATAATTACGACGAAATCGCCAGGCAGAACGTCGGCGCGTCGCTCGTCGTGGACGGCACGCTCGTTTTAACCCCGGAAGCGAAACAGCCTTTCGAAATCAAAGCGGAAAAAATAACGGTGGAAGGAACTTCTTCGCCCGATTATCCGTTGCAGAAAAAACGTCATTCTCTCGAATATCTTCGCGAGATCGCTTATTTAAGACCGCGCACCAACACCTTCTCGGCTGTGTTCAGAATCAGGAGCGAAGCGGCTTTCGCCATTCACGAATTTTTCAACGCGAGGGGCTTCGTTTACGTTCACACGCCGCTCATCACGGGCAGCGACTGCGAGGGCGCGGGAGCGATGTTCCAGGTAACCACTCTCGACCTTAACGACGTTCCCAAAAAGGACGGCAAGGTTGACTACGTGCAGGACTTTTTCAAAAAACAGGCGAGCCTCACCGTTTCGGGGCAACTTTCCGCCGAGGCATACGCCATGGCGTTCGGAAACGTTTACACGTTCGGCCCCACATTCAGAGCGGAACGTTCCAACACGGCGCGCCACGCGGCTGAATTCTGGATGATAGAGCCGGAAATGGCTTTCGCCGATCTTGCGGACGATATGGACGTTGCGGAAGCGATGGTTAAGCACATTATTTCGCATGTTATGAAAACCTGCCCCGCCGAACTCGAATTTCTCAACAACTTCGTGGATAAGGGGCTTATCGACAGGCTTACGCACGTTATGACGAGCGACTTTGTGAGATTGCCTTATACCGAAGCGATAAAGATCCTCGAGCCGGTTAAAGACAAATTCGAATATCCTGTTTTCTGGGGTTGCGACCTTCAGAGCGAACACGAGAGATATCTCACCGAGCAGGTTTATAAAAAACCCGTTTTCCTCACCGATTATCCGAAGGAAATCAAGGCTTTCTATATGCGCCTTAACGACGACGGGAAAACCGTCGCGGCGGCGGACCTTCTCGTTCCCGGCATAGGCGAACTCATCGGCGGCAGCCAGAGAGAGGAGCGCGAGGACGTACTTCTTGCCAGAATGAACGAACTCGGGCTTAACCCCGCCGATTACGACTGGTATTTGAATCTTCGCAAATACGGCGGAACGACCCACTCCGGTTTCGGGCTCGGTTTTGAAAGAATGGTTATGTATCTCACCGGCATCGCGAACATAAGAGACGTAATTCCCTTCCCGAGAACGGTAGACAATCTCGAATATTAATAAAAACAAAAAATAAGATAATCGAATTTGCGGTTAGTTCCATTAAGGAGAAAACAAATTTATGACTGTTGATGAAGCTAAGCAGGCGTTTGAAGCAATGAGAGCGCAGGGTGCGGATGATAACGCGATTCTCGGAACTTTGTACAGAATGTTCCAGGATGATAAACTCGATATAGACCAACTCGACGCGCTTGTGAACGTGCTTGGATACGAACTTACTGACGACTTCAAACAGATGTCGCCGGAAGATCAAAAAACGAAAGGTTGGGAAGCGGACGACGAAGATGCCGACGATGATGAAAAGATCGGCAGTCTTTTCTTAGATGATTCGGAAGTAATCAAGTAAGAACTCATTAGGAGAACAATCCCCTATGAAAATAATCATAGACGCATTCGGGGGCGATAACGCGCCCGAAGAAATAGTACAGGGCGCGATTGCCGCCGTAAACGAAAAAGACGGCTTCGACATCGCGCTCGTCGGTAAGGAAAACGCCGTCCGAGAGATTCTCGGGCGGTGCGAATACGATTCGTCGAGAGTTTCCGTTATAAACGCGGACGACGTGATAACGTGCGACGACGTGCCTACGGAAGCGATAAAAAGTAAACCCGATTCCTCGATAGTGGTCGCCGCAAAAATGCTCAAAAACGACGAACAGGCAAAAGCCTTCGTGTCGGCGGGGGCAACGGGCGCAGTTCTCGCCGCGGCGGTTCTGCTCACGCCGAGAATAAGAGGAATTCTTCGTCCGGCGCTCGCTCCGCTTCTGCCGAATCTCAAAGGCGGCGAAACGATGTTGCTCGATTGCGGGGCGAATGTCGATTGCAAGCCGCAATATCTCGTTCAGTTTGCGCTGATGGGCAGCGTGTATATGAGCGAAGTCGCGGGCGTAAAAAATCCGCGGGTCGCGCTTTTGTCGAACGGCACGGAAGATAAGAAGGGCAACGCTCTCACAAAAGAAGCGTTTGCTATGCTCAAAGAATCAGAAGGGCTTAATTTCGTCGGAAACATGGAAGCGAGAGATATCCTTTCGGGCGAATACGACGTCGTCGTGGCGGACGGATTCAACGGAAACATCGCGCTTAAGAGTATCGAAGGCGCGGTGGGGTGCATTTTCACAACGCTCAAAACCGAAATAAAAGCCTCCAAAAAAGCCACACTCGGCGCGCTGATGATGAAGGGCGCGTTTAAAAAAGTCAAGGCAAAACTCGATTATAACAAAAAAGGCGGTGCCGTTCTTTTAGGAATGGACAAGATTATAGTAAAAGCGCACGGTTCGTCCAAAGCCGAAGCGATGAAAAACGCCATTTTCCAGGCGTATAACGCGGCGGCGATGAACGTGAGCGGCAAAATAAAAGAAAATATCGGCAGAATAAGCGGGGAGAGCGTATGATTTTCGTTATGTACGAATGCGAAGAGCGGCTCGGCTACACGTTTAAGGACAAAACGTTGCTCCGCACTTGTTTCACTCATTCGTCTTATTCCCACGAGCACGGCGGGAAAAACAACGAACTTCTCGAGTTTTTCGGCGACGCGATTCTTGAATTCGTCGTCACGGAATATCTTTTCGCAAAGTATCCGACGGAGAGCGAAGGCGTTCTCACCGGTTATCGCCAGCAGATAGTTTCGAGGAAACCTCTTGCGGAGGCGATAGTCAGGCTCGGGTTGAACGAATACATACTTTTCGGTGAGGGCGAGCGGAAAAATCCACCCGAACACCACGAAGCCGCTTGCGAAAATCTATTCGAAGCGCTCGTTGCCGGGATTTATATCGACGGCGGACTGGACGAAGCGAAAAACTTCATCAGGCGGGTTTTACTGTCGCGGTTCAGACCGGATAAAAACGGCGCGAAAACCGAAGAAATTCCCGTTGCCCCGGTGATGAAAACCGAGAATTACAAAGGCAGATTGCAGGAGTATGTTCAAAAGAACAAACTCGGCGAAATCGTTTACCGCGAAAAGAACAAAACAGGTCCCGCGCATGATCCCGTGTTCACCGTTTCGGTGACGGTGGGCGGCAGGGAACTCGGAACGGCGGCGGGCAGAAAGAAGAGCGACGCGGAACAATCCGCGGCGAAAACCGCGTTCGATAAACTGACGGGAAAACCCGACGCAAAAACCTTAAACAACGCAAAAAATACGGCAAACATAAAAAGCGGCAAAGCCGTGAAAAATAAAAATCGCGGCAAAACCGGACAGAGGGCGGGCATTTCCCGGCCGGACAACAAACAGGCGGGCAACCGACAAACGGATAAGACCCGCGCCAAAGAAAAGCAGACAACGGGAAACAAATCCCGTCCGGATAATAAAAAATCGGGGAAAGGCAAACTTGCGGCAAACCCGGAAAGGAGAAAGATTAAGTGAATTTTAAAAGAATAGAACTTGTAGGGTTCAAATCTTTCGCCGACAAGCAAGAAATACAATTCGATAACGGAGTAACTTGTATCGTAGGTCCGAACGGTTGCGGAAAAAGTAACGTAGCCGACGCTATAAGATGGGTTCTGGGCGAGCAATCTGCAAAGCAACTGAGAGGCTCGAACATGCAGGACGTTATCTTCAACGGAACGCAGAACAGAAAGGCACTTTCTTATTGCGAAGTGTCGCTCGTGTTCGACAACACCGATAAGATTTTCAAGGACCTCGATTACACCGAAGTGGTTTTCACCAGAAAACTTTACAGATCGGGCGAAAGCGAATACTACGTCAACAGAAAACTTGCAAGGCTGAAAGATATAGTCGATTATCTTCGCGAAGGCGGCATTTCCAAGGAAGGTTACACCATCATCGGTCAGGGCAAAGTAGCGGAGATTCTCTCCTCGAAGCCCGAGGACAGAAGAACGATTTTCGAAGAAGCCGTCGGCATTGCCAAAACCAAGCAGAAAAGGCTTGAAACCACGAGAAAACTCGACAGAACGAGAGATAATATCGTTCGTATTTCGGATATCACGTCCGAACTCGAACGTCAGATAGAGCCGCTTAAAAAGCAGGCGGAAAAAACCCGCAGTTACATGGCTTTGTCGGACGAACTCAAATACCACGAGATTAACGCTTACCTTTATAAATCCTCGCACGCGTCGCAGTCGAAAGCCACGATAAACGGAAGAATAAGGGATATCGTAAACGAACTCGCGCTCAGAAGCGCGGAACTCGACGACGCGATAAAAAGTTATAACCGCCACCAGAAAGAGGTTGCGGACGCAGACGAATACGTAAAACAGGTCAACGACGAACTTCTCGAAAAAACTCAGGAGTTTGAACGTCAGTCCGGTAACGCCAAGGTCTACGGCGAAAAAATCAATTATTTCAGAAATGAAATAAAAAGGCTTCGTCAGGCGGTTACGGACGCGGAAACGCGCCTTAAAGAACTCGCGGAAGAAATTTCGGCAAAGAAAGACGGCGTGCTGGAATGCGAAAAACAACTCGCCGAACTCGAAATCAAGGGCGGCAAAGTCAGTTCCGAACTCGCGAGGGTTATCTCGGCGATTTCCGAGGGCGAACAGAACGCGCGTAACGCCCAGGACGCGATTTTAAAAAGCGTGGAATCGCTCGCCGACCTCAAACAGAATATCGGCGCGCTTTCTTCCGAAAAGAGCGTTATAGAGGCAAGGCGGAAAGAAACCAACGAACGTCTCGATTCGCTTTCCGGCAAACTCTCCGAACTTACGATGGAGAACACCGTTAAGCAAGCCGAACTTTCGCAGACAGAAAAACTCATCGCCAACACCAAAAACGATATCAAAGACAAGGAAAACGATATCGCCGCGACGAATATTTACATATCGGACATCAATTCGCGTATATTCAAACTCAATTCCGAAATAGCCGCTCTCGAAGCGAACAAACGCACGTTCGCGAGCATAAGGGATAACTTCGAAGGTTTCCCGGTTTCGGTAAGACATCTGTTGAACAGCGGAAAGAGCAACCCCGAAGTCGCGAAGAGGATAAAAGGCGTCGTCGCTAACCTTGTCAAAACGGACGCCAAATACGAAACGGCAATCGAAACATGTTTCGGCGGCGCGATGCAGAACGTCGTTACCGCAACGCCGGACGACGCGCAGTACCTCATCAATTTCCTTAAACGCACCGAGGGCGGGCGAGTAACGTTCCTCCCCGTTTCGTCGATGAAACCGAGAGCGGACGGCGCGGATACGCGTATGGCTCAGGACGAAAAAGGCGCGCTCGGGCTTGCCACATCGCTCGTTACTTATGATAAATATTTCGATAACGTAATAAGATTCCTTCTCGGCAACACGCTCGTCGTGGATACTATCGAGAACGCGACGAATATCGCCAAAAAGTATCGCTTCGGTTTCAGAATAGTTACTCTCGACGGCGACGTTCTCTCGTCCAATGGTTCTATGTCCGGCGGTTCGAGAAGGCAGGGCGCGTCGGGTATTCTTTCCATGGACAGAAAGGTTGACGACGCCGACAAAGCCATCGCCGAAAAGAAAGAGGAGATGGAGAGAAGAAACCACAAGAAGGCTCAACTCGAATCTCAGGTTGCGGAGCAGAAAGCCGACCTCGAAAGAGTCAACGTTTTCCTTCAGGATTTAAGGCAGAAGTCGGTCGCGCTCAAAGAGCAGATCGCCGCCAACGAAATCAAGATCGAGGACGTCAAAAAGGATATCGAGGGTTGCAGAAACTCTATTGCGCTCATCTCTTCGAGAATAACGGAAATCGACAGAGAATATTCGGATATCGAAAGCGGCAACCAGGCTCTCGAACAGAAGAAACGCAGCGCGTCGTCGGATGCGGCGAAGAATCAGAACGTGTTCGACGAATACAAGAAGAAGAGGGACGAACTCGTCGAGGAAAACACTCGTATTCAGGCGAAACTCGGCTCGCTTGCCGCCGAAATTAAGGCGGGACGCGACGAAATCGCCCGTATGGAAGCAGAAAGAGAAACCCTCGCAAAGAACAGAGAGAAAGATCTCCGCACCATCGACGACGACGATTCGATAGTTTCGGGGCTTATGAGCGAGGTCGAAAAGGTCGCGCTCACCGGCTCGCAGAAAGAATATCTTCAGACGCTCAAAGACAAGAGGGCTTCGTTTGAAAGAAGAAAAGCCGAACTCGGCGAAAGCGTGCGTCAGGACAACCTCCGCCGCGAAATGGTTCAGGCAGAGATAACAAAACTCAGCGAGAAGAAGTATTCGGAAGAAGTTTCGCTCTCGAAGATCGACAGCGAACTCGAATATATGCAGCAGAGAGTTGCGGAAGAATATAACGTCACTTACGAGGATGCTCTTCCGTCGGCGGATCCGGAGTACGATATAACCATTTCGGCTCAGGAGATTTCAAGGCTCAAAAAGAAGATAAACGCTCTCGGCAGCGTCAATCCCACTGCGATTGAGGACTTCGAGGTTCTCGACGCGCGTTATCAAGATATGGTGGTGCAGCGAGACGACCTTCTCAAAGCGGAAGATGACCTGAAAAACGTTATCAACGACCTCACGAACGAAATGAGCGAGAAATTCTCTGCGGGTTTCGCCAAAATCAGAGCGAACTTCTCCAGAATATTCAAGGAATTGTTCGGAGGCGGATCTGCGGACCTTATTCTCGAACAAGGCGAAACGGACGACCCGCTCGAACAGGGCGTCGAAATCGTTGCCGAGCCGCCGGGGAAGAAGTTGCAGAAGATATCGCTTTTGTCGGGCGGCGAAATGTCGCTCACCGCAATAGCCATTCTCTTCGCTATACTGAAACTCAAGCCGATGCCGTTCGTCGTTCTCGACGAAATAGAAGCCGCGCTGGACGACGCGAACGTAGAGAGATTCGCGAACTATCTCAGGAATTTCTCGGACGATACGCAGTTCATAGTCATAACCCACAAAAAGGTTACGATGGGTCTTGCGGACGCGCTCTTCGGCGTGACGATGCAGGAGAAAGGAGTTTCGAGAATCGTTTCGGTTAAACTCGCCGAAGTCGTCGACACGCTCGGAACCTGATATATACGGGCAAAGTCTTGTTTCGTCGGAATCGGGCTTTGCCCGCAATCGTTAAATATCGTTAATATCTATATAAGGAAAAGCAGATATGGGATTTTTCGGAAAACTTTTCGGTGCGCTTAAAAAAACGAAAGAGGGTTTGGGCAACAAACTCCGCCAACTTTTTTCAAGGGATAAAATCGGCGACGATTTTTACGAGGACCTCGAGGACGTTCTGATATCTTCCGATATTTCGGTCACGACGGCGGATGAAATCGTCGAAAATCTTCACGACAGAATGATCGAAGAAAGAGAATCGGACAAAGATAAAGTTCTTCAGGCTTTGAAAGACGAAATTTACGCCTGCCTCGATAACGCGGGAGAATTCGAACTCGAATACCCCGCCGTGATAATGGTAATCGGCGTGAACGGAGTTGGTAAAACCACTTCGATAGGCAAAATGGCGCACCTTTTCACTTCGCAGAAAAAGACGGTCACGATCGCCGCCGCGGACACTTTCAGAGCAGCTGCCGCCGACCAGCTCGAAATCTGGGCGGAGCGCGCGAAGGTAAGAATAGTCAAAAGCGTTGAAGGCAGCGACCCGTCCGCCGTCGTTTTCGACGCGCTTTCTTCGGTGAAAGCCAAAAAAACCGACGTTCTCATCATCGATACCGCCGGCAGGCTTCACACCAAGTCCAACCTTATGGAAGAATTGAAGAAGATGTCGAGAGTGGTGGAGAGGGAATACCCCGAAGCGCATTTCTATAAACTCATCGCTTTGGACGCGACGACCGGGCAGAACGCTTTATCGCAGGTGGAAGTGTTCAACGAAGCCGTCGGCATAGACGGAATCATTCTCACGAAACTCGACGGAACGGCGAAGGGCGGTTTCGTGGTTTCGCTCTGCAACGAACTCTGCGTACCCGTGGCATTCGTCGGAACGGGCGAAAAAATCGAGGACGTGGACACTTTCGACAAAGAATCGTTCGTGGACGCGATTTTCGACTAAAAAACACATTTAAATTTTGCGGTGTAAGGCAAAAATGCTTGACACCGCTATTTTATTATAGTATAATGCAAATAGTTACAAGAGGGAAACGGGGCGGAAAAGATATGAAAGTCGGCGACGAAATCTATTATAACGAACTTTTCGCCGAGTACTGTGAACTTTTAAGCCCGGCGCAGAAAGAGATATTCGATTTATATTCGGGTATGGATCTTTCTTTGGGCGAGATTGCGGAGATAAAAGGCATATCCCGCCAGAGCGTGTCGGACGCGGTTACCAAAGCGAAAAAACAACTTGTTTCGTTTGAGGAAAAATTGAGGCTATGTTCTAAGAAAAAGTCGATTTATCGACTTATAGAGGGGCTTAGCAAGGAAAATGAACCGATAAAAAAAGAGATTGAAAAAATTTTGGGAGATAACTGATGGCGGTATTCCAAGGTCTGTCCGAAAAACTTAATCACATATTTTCCAAGATGACCAAAAAAGGCAGGCTCACCGAACTTGAAATAAAGCAGGCGATGAGAGAGGTCAGGATAGCCCTTCTCGAAGCGGACGTAAACTTAAACGTCGCCAAGGACTTCATCGCAAAGGTGAGCGAAAAGGCCGTCGGGCAGGAAATTTTAAAGAGTCTCAGCCCGGCGCAACAGGTCATAAAAATCGTAAACGAAGAGTTGACCGAACTTATGGGGTCGACGAACAGCAAACTCATCGTCAGTCCGGAGCCGCCCACGGTTATAATGATGTGCGGACTTCAGGGCGCGGGTAAGACCACGCTTTGCGGAAAACTTGCCGTTTATCTTAAAAAACAAAACAAAAAACCATTGCTTGCCGCTTGTGACGTTTATCGTCCCGCGGCGATAAATCAACTTAAAATCGTCGGTGAAAAAGCCGGTGCGGACGTGTTCGAAAAAGGTCAGGGCAACCCCGTCAAAATTGCGACGGAAGCCGTCGAACACGCTAAAAAGTACGGCTATGACACCGTTATCGTGGATACGGCAGGCAGACTTCATATCGACGAAGCGTTGATGGAAGAACTGGAAAACATCACCAAGGCGATAAGAGTGGACGAAATTCTGCTCACGGTCGATTCGATGACCGGTCAGGACGCCGTTAACGTTGCGAAAACGTTCAACGAAAGGCTCGAACTCACCGGCGTCGTCCTCACAAAACTCGACGGCGATACGCGCGGCGGCGCGTGCCTTTCGATAAAAGCGGTCACGGGCAAACCGATAAAATTCGCGTCCGTCGGCGAAAAACTCACCGACCTCGAGCCGTTTTATCCGGACAGAATGGCGAACCGAATCCTCGGAATGGGCGACGTTCTCTCGCTTATCGAAAAAGCGCAGGAAGCCGTTTCGGAAGAGCAGATGGAAAAGATGGAGCGCAAGTTCAAATCGAACAGTTTCACTCTGGACGATTATCTCGAACAGTTTGCGATGCTCAAAAAAATGGGCGGCGCGAAGAGCCTTCTGAGCATGCTCCCAGGTATGGGAACGAAAGTTAAAATCAGCGACGGCGACATTGACGAAAAGAAAATCGAACGCACCAAAGCGATTATCCTCTCGATGACGAAAAAGGAACGGAACGACCCTTCGATAATCAACTTTTCGAGAAAAACGAGGATCGCGAAGGGCAGCGGAACGACGATTCAGGAAATAAATCAACTTCTCAAACAGTTCGAACAAACCAAACAGATGATGAAGATGATGAAAAACAAACGCGGTTTCAAAATGCCGTTCTAAGAGCGGAAAATCGCAAACGAAATGCCGCTTTGAGAGCGGAAATCGGTAAAAACGCAAAAATAACAAAACAAGAAAGCAACGTAAAGAATTTTACGAGCGATAAATCATGAAATTATTAAACGGAGGATATAAATCATGGCAGTAAAAATGAGATTGACAAGACTCGGGGATAAGAAATCTCCCACTTATCGTATCGTTGTTATCGACAGCAGAAAGGCAAGAGACGGCGAATATATCGATAATATCGGACATTACAACCCCACCGCAAATCCTGCGGAAGTCGTAATCGACAAAGAGAAAGCGGCAGACTGGCTTGCTAAAGGCGTACAGCCCACCGAAACCGTAAGAGCGCTTCTTCTCAACGCCGGCGTTATCGAGAAGTCCGAAAAATTGTCGCCTTCCAAGACTAACCCCAAGAAGAAAAAGAAGTAATTTTCGGGAAGTGAAAGTGAATGTTGGATTTAATTAAGTATATCGTCGATCATTTTGCCGAGGATCCGGCTAACGTCGACTATAACGTTGTCGAAAAAGGCAATGCCGTGGACGTTACGATTCTTCTTAACGAAAGCGATATGGGCAAGGTGATAGGTCGTCAGGGAAAAATCGCCAAGGCGCTCCGCACCATCGTCAATTCCGCTTCCAAAAAGACGGGCAAAAGATACAACATCGAAATCAAGGGAAAGAACTAAACGCTTTTTTCCGATATTTCAGCAATAATCGGCTGCGTTTTAAAATCATAAAACGCAGCCCTTTTTAAAATTCCTATGACAGACAAAATAGAAATAGGCGCGGTTGCAAAACCGCAGGGGATAAAAGGCGAACTAAAAATCAGGCTTTTTTGCGACGGCTTCGATTCGGTTAAAAACATAACCGAAGCCGAGGTTGACGGGAAGGTTTATAAGGTTGAAAGTTTCCGTTTCTGCGGCGGCGAGGAGGCGATTTTAAAACTCGTCGGGCTTGACGACAGGAATCAAGCCGAACTTTTGCGCAGAAAAGAAGTGTTCGCGCATAAAAACGAAATCGAAGTCGAAGATGGAAGGTATTTCATCTCCGACGTTTTAGGTTGCAAACTCTGTCTCACGAGCGGAAAAGAACTCGGCGAGATTTTTGATATAATAAGCGGAAACGTGGATTATTATTACGTTAAAACGAGCGAGGGAACGGCTGTTTTCCCTCTTATCGACGGGCTTTTAGAAAACGTTGATATTGAAGCGAAGAAAGTTACGGTGAATGCGAAGAAGTTCACGGAGGTGGTGATGTATGAGGATTGACATTCTTACCCTTTTCCCCGAAATGTTCACACCGCTCACCGAGAGCATAATCGGCAGGGCAATCAAGTCCGGGAAAGTGGAAATCGTCGTTACCGATATCCGCGATTACACGGAAAACAAACACAGAAAATGCGACGATTACCCCTTCGGGGGCGGCGCGGGAATGGTAATGACTCCTCAGCCGATTTATTCGGCTGTTCAGGCGGTCGACCCGAACCACGAGGCGAGAAGAATTTTTATGTCGCCTAAGGGGCGGAGATTTTGTCAGGGAATGGTTTCCGAACTGCTTTCCTACGACAGAATTTTGCTTCTTTGCGGGCATTACGAGGGCGTGGACCAACGAGCGCTCGACCTGTGCATAGACGAGGAAATGTCGCTCGGCGATTTCGTGCTTACGGGCGGAGAAATCCCCGCGATGGCGATAACCGATTGCGTTTGCAGGTATATCGACGGGGTTATTTCCGGCGAAAGTCTGTCCGAAGAGAGTTTCACGGGTAATCTTCTCGAATATCCGCAGTTTACGCGGCCGCAGGTTTTCATGGGGCTTTCCGTGCCGGAAGTTCTTGTTTCGGGCAATCATAAAGAAGTGGATAAGTGGCGCAGAAACGAAGCGGTTAAAATAACAAAAAAACTTCGCCCCGACCTGATTGCTTCCGCATCTGGGGTTACATCGGTATCCGGTGGCGCGTCCGCATCGGAGAACGCGCCCGCAAAAAAGGACTGAGCGAATATGGAAAACAACGAAAGAAAGATAAACTGGTTTCCGGGACATATGGCGAAGGCTTTGCGGCAGATGGAAGCCGACGCGAAGTTGTGCGACGGTGTTATTCTCGTAATGGACGCGCGCGCGGTTTTCGCGTGTTTCAACAAACGGCTCGATAAGATTTTCGGCAACAAACCTGTTGTTTACTGTATCAATAAAAGAGATCTTATCTCCACGGCTCAGGCTAAAAAAATCGAGAGTTATTTTAAACAAAACAACCTCGTTTATGAACTTATAGACGGACTTTCCAAGCGTGATGGGCAGAATTTGCGCGCTAAATGCGACATCGCTCTGAAAGAAAAAATCGAGCGGAACGCCGCCAAGGGCGTGACCAGAACGTTGCGTTTTATGGTCGCGGGATTGCCGAACACGGGTAAGTCTACAATTATAAATACGATAAGCGGCTCCAAGAAAGCGGAAACGGGCAACAAGGCGGGAATCACGCGGAGCAACAAATGGATAAGACTCGGTAATTTCGACCTTCTCGACACGCCCGGAACGATGCCGCCGAACATCGAAAATCAGATCTACGCAAGGCATCTCGCCTACATCGGCGCGATAAACGACGATATTCTTCATACGGAGGACCTCGCGCTCGAACTTATTAAGGAACTCGCGAAGATTGCTCCGAAGGAATTTAAAGAGAAATACAAACTCGATTCGCTTGACAAAGAGCCGCTCGCGCTGTTCGACGAGATTTGCAAAAAACGTGGATATCTTCTCCGAGGCGGAGAGAGCGATTACGAGCGCGCGGCAAAAGCAATCATCGACGATTTTCGCAAGGGCAGAATAGGTAAAATTGCGCTCGAAACCGAGCCTGTCGGGAATCAGGTAAAGCCCGCCGAAAAGGAAAATAACTGAAAAATGACCGATAAAACAAGAGAAAAAATCGAAAACGACAGAGCGTTTCAGAACGAAAAAATCAAATATATAGCAGGCGTGGACGAGGTTGGCAGAGGCCCGCTTGCGGGTCCGGTTGTGTGCTGTGCGGTTATCATGCCGCTCGACGACGAAAATGCCGTCGACGGGGTGGACGACAGCAAAAAAGTGTCCGAAAAAAAGCGCGAGGCGTTATATGATATCCTTCGCGAAAAGGCGATCGCTTGCAAAATATGCAGGGTAGAACCGGAAGAAATCGATGAGATCAATATTCTCGAAGCCACGAAAAAATGTATGAAAATGTGCGTCGAGGGGCTGGGCGTAAAGCCTGATCTTGTGCTTGTCGACGCCGTCAAACTCGACGTTCCGGTTAAAACCGAGGCGATTATCAAAGGCGACGCGAAAAGTTATAATATCGGCGCGGCGTCGATTATCGCCAAAGTTTTCAGGGATAAACTCATGGAGGAGTACGACGAAACATACCCCGATTATGGGTTTAAGAAGAATAAGGGTTACGGCACCAAAGCGCATATCGACACGATAAAGGAGAGGGGAATATGCCCGATTCACAGAAAGACTTTCACAAAAAACTTCTCGGCAGAAGAGGGGAGAAATTAGCCGCCGGCGAAATCAAGAAGTCGGGCTATAGGCTCGTTAAACGCAATTTTGTCACTCCTTACGGCGAGGCTGATCTCATCTTTGAAAAGGGCGACGAGATTGTTTTCGTCGAGGTTAAAACCCGCAGCAACGAGATTTTCGGCACGCCGCGCGAGGCGGTGGGTTATAAAAAACAGGAGAAGTACAGGAACATCGCGGAGTATTATTTTGCGGATAAAGGCGGTTCGGACGGAAAGAACGTGAGTTTTGCCGTCGCGGAAGTTACACCCGCGGGAGTCAGGGTGATTTACAACGCTTTCTGAGCGGATCGAACAGGCAGGAAGGACAGGACGGAAAAATTCCGTACATGAAACTCGATTATTACGATAAAAATGGAAATTTGCGTAACTTCGGCTTCGGGGATAGAAGCCGTAACGAAAAGAGAACTATATAAGATCACGGGCGTAAAAGATCTTTCTGCCGTCGACGGCAGAATATGTTTTGAGGGCGACGAGGAAACTCTGGCGAAGTGCAATCTGTTTTTGCGGACGGCGAACCGTGTTGAGATAATCGTCGGCAGGTTCAAAGCGGAAACTTTCGACGACCTTTTCGACGGGATAAGGAACATCGAATGGGAAAAGTATATCGATAAAGACGGAGAGATAATCGTTTCGGCGAAGAGCGTTATGAGCAAATTATTCGCTTATTCCGCCATTCAGTCGATAACCAAAAAAGCAGTGTGCGAGCGGCTTAAGTCCGCCTATAAGTCGATTAACTTAGCAGAAAGCGGTGCAAGACACAAAATCGAAGCGGCGATAAGAAAGGATTTCGTGACCGTTTCGCTCGACACATCGGGCGAAGGACTTCACAGGCGCGGATACCGCGGGCTTGTGGGCGAAGCACCTTTGAAAGAAACGCTTGCTTCCGCGCTTATTCAACTCTCCGTGTGGGAGCCTTCGAGACCGTTCGCGGATATTTTTTGCGGCACGGGAACGATTCCGGTCGAGGCTGCGCTCATTGCGGCGAACATCCCGAGCGGAATGAACAGAGATTTCGATTACCTTCACTGGAAGGGAACAAACAGAACGATTTTCGACAAGATTAAGGAAAAAGCCGCGTCCGAAATAAACACGGACAGAGAAGTTCGCATAAGCGGCTTCGATATAGACGAAAAGCAACTCAAACTCGCGAGAAAGCACGCCGAAATCGCGGGGGTTAAGGATATGATTCACTTCCAGCGGGCGGACATGCGCGGTTTTTCCTCTCGGTTTTCCCACGGGGTGATTATTTCCAATCCGCCCTACGGCGAAAGACTTTCCGAAAGGCGAGAGATCGAAAAACTTTACAGAGATTATGGAAAAATCGTTAAAAATCTCGACGAATGGTGTTGCTACACGCTTACTTCCGTAGACGATTTCGAACGGCTCTTCGGCAGAAAAGCCGATAAAAAACGCAAGATTTACAACGGAAAACTCGAATGTAACTTCTATTCGATGCTCGCCGCGCCGCCGAAAAAAGCAACCTCCCGTTGAGCCGCCGAAAAGATAAATGTTCGCCGCGCCGCCGAAAAAGACGCCTTTTCGGTAATTAGTGATGAAGAATTGAATCCCTAATTAAAAGCAAAACGGAAAATCCGTTAAAATAAAAGGAGAAAAATATGTTAAAAGGTATTTCGAAAATTGTCAGCCCCGAACTTATCAAAGTTCTTTGCGAAATGGGTCACGGCGACGAAATCGTCATCGCGGACGGGAATTTCCCGAGCGAAAACTTCGGGCAGAGGGTTATCCGCGCCGACGGAATAGGTGGAGCGGAAATGCTCGACGCCTGCCTGCAACTCATTCCGCTCGACACTTATTCCGACCCGAATTTCATTCTGATGCAACTTATGGATTGCGACAAAGGCAGAATCAACCCCGTAATCTGGGATGAATATAAGAAAATCGCCGAAAAACACGATAAAAACGTGAAAGCCGGCAATATCGACCGTTTCGAATTTTATGAACGCGCGAAAAAGGCTTATGCCGTGATCGCGACGGGCGAATCGGCTGTTTATGCGAACATCATCCTCAAAAAAGGCGTTATTTAATTGCCCGCGCGACGGCAATCGGTTAATTCATACCCGAAAAAGCGAAAAAAATCGAACGAAAGGCGTTAAAATGCTTGCAATATTTTTCGGTATATGATAAAATGGCTAAGACTTCGGGCGGTCCGCTGGCTTAATCGGCTATGAACGTCGCGTAATAACGGAGGTAAAAGTCATGACTATTATTGAACAGATCGAAAAAGAGAACCTTAAAGGCGAAGTTCCCGTATTCGCAGTCGGCGACACGGTAAAAGTTTCCGTTAAGGTTATCGAAGGCGCAAAAGAGAGAATTCAGAACTACGAAGGTATCGTTATCGCCAAGAAGAACGGCGGAATCAGAGAAACCTTCACCGTCAGAAGAATTTCTTACGGTATCGGCGTTGAAAGAACGTTCCCCGTTCATTCTCCCAAGATTGCCGGCATCACGGTTATTAAAAGAGGTAAAGTCAGAAGAGCAAAACTTTACTATCTCAGAAATCTCACCGGTAAGGCTGCAAAACTTGAAGAGATTCTTTAATTTTTTGCGGACGGTAAAAGCGGAACCGCTTATTGCGTAAATAACCGATAAGAAAACGCTTTGTCATCACCAAGAAAAGAGAGTTCGGTTTTTTCCGGACTTTTTTTTTGCCCTTTTTCCGCTTGCGGCGGTTGTCGGGGATGAGCAGCAGAGACGCAGGGCGGGAATAAGCGACAAGAGTGCGGGAAATGACGAAAAATCACTTTTCATTATATATATATTATGAAAAGTGAGAAAAAATCGAAAAAAACATTTTACAAACAAAAAAATTAGTTGTATATTAAATATGTGGATCGTTGACCGGGCGCGTTCTTACGCAACTTCCCGGCTGCGTCAAAACAATAAAAAGGAAACGCTTATGAAGAGAAACAAATCCTTATTTTATATCGCGCTTATTATTTCGGCGCTGTTATACGCGCTTACCTGCGGCTTTGCGGCTACGAGCGTCAAAGCGCCGCAGACGGCGTTTTCCACGGTTAACGTCGAGACGACGGACGGCGGAACGGTTTCCCCGTCAAAATCGAGCAACGTGACTCTGGATATCGAAAAGGGTACGAACAAGGTTTACGCTTACATAGGCGAAATTCGCACTCACCGCACGGATAAGGACGGAAAGGCTTACGTCAACGTCGTTTTCGATTTTAAAAGACAGTCGAACGACGATTCAACATATTTAAAACGCGTGGGCAACGACGAAGAGAGCAGAATTTATCTCAACAAAAACAGCGGCGGGTATAAATGGACGCTTATTTACGACGGCGGAGAAAGTACGCTCGACTACAATCGCGTTAAAATCAGCACCGTCGATGAAATGGATATTTACGAGGTTGCATTTATCGGCAAGGACGGAAATCCGCTTGCGGCTTCTTATCGTTACGGATCGGATATAGACGGCGAAACCGGACACGAAAACATCTGCGACGAACGTTCGTCGTTCACCGCGTCGAAATCTGCGGCGAATAATTTTACCGACAGAGAGCTCGACGAAATCGCGGCGGTTAAAACCGTGATGCGCAACGACGGCTCCACGCTCGGCAGAGGTGTTTTAAACGCCGAAATCAACGCGCTTTCGGTGGCGGCGTTCGGACTTAACACGTTCGGTTTGCGTTTTCCGTCGGTCATAGCCGGTTTTGCGTTGATTATCGCGGTTTATCTCATCGCAGAAACGCTGTTCGGAAACGATTACGCCGCGTTGTTCGCGTTTATCGTCTGCCTTGCGGGCGGCAGCGCGTTTATGACGTCTTTCACGGCGGTCGGCGCGATATCCGCTTGTTTCGCCGTTTACGCGTTTTATTTCGCGTTCAAATTTTTTATCGAGGATTATTACGTCGAAGATAAAAAATCAACCGTTTTGCATATCGGGCTTACGGGTTTGTTCTTCGGACTGGCTGTTGCGGCAAACGCCTCGCTTCTGATTTTGCTCGCGGGGCTTATCGCGATAGTCGTTTACGCGGCGATAAGGGGCGCGACGAGATATAAAGCCGAAGAAAAAGCGGCTAAGGGGCTTGAAAAGGAAAACGTATTCGTCGCCTATCGCGGGAAGAAAATCGTTTTCGGCGTTTCGTCCGTGTGCGCGCTGACTGTTTTGCCGATTTTGATAGTTCTCGCGTCTTACGCGTTCGTCGGTTCCGCGCTCGGGAAGATTTATCGCGGAGGGTTTCTGAACGCTTCGTTTGCGTATATCGGCTCGGCGTTCGGTTTCGGCGGGGACGCGCTACTGCCATTGAAAATGCTTGCGGGCTTCGGCAGCGCGGGCTATAAAGATTACTTTGCAATCGCGAACTGTTTTGCTTCGCTTTTGTGTCTTGTTTCGCTCGCGTTCGTTATAATAACGCTTGTTTGCGCGGGAAACGAAAAGTTTGCCGAGGCGGCGGAAACCTCGAGAAATAAAACCAAACTTATTCTCACGGCGTTTGCGGCGGCGTTTATCGCGCTTTTGTTTGGCAAGAGCAGCTCGGTTGCCGATTTTGCTCTTTGCTCGGCGTTTTATTCGCTTATAGCCGCGCTCGCGCTCGATTCCGCACTTAAAATATTCGGCAAAAATATCAGAACGGTCGCGCTCGTCTGCATTTGCATATGCTTCGCGGCATTCGCGTTCGGCTACGTTTACGGTATCGCCGTCTGAAGTCTGTGAGACGAAAGCGATGAAACCGCAGGGGAGGGATTATGTTAGCGAAAACACGCGGCTTCGTTATCACGGGGCTGGACGGAAGAGAGGTCGACGTGGAAGTCGACACCAATTTAGGGCTTCCGGGCTTTGAAATAGTAGGGCTTCCGGACGCTGCCGTAAAGGAATCCAAGGAAAGGGTTCGTTCGGCGATAAAAAACAGCGGCAGGAAGTTTCCCATTCACAAAATAACGGTCAATCTCGCGCCTGCGGAACTTAAAAAAGAGGGCGCGGGGCTCGATCTGCCCATAGCCGTGGGCATAATCGCGGCGAACGGACAACTCGCGAGCGCAGACGTGAAAGCGGCGATGATAGGCGAACTTTCTCTCGACGGAAAAATAAGGGGCGTGAACGGCATTCTGCCCATACTTATCTCCGCGCGCGAAAAAGGCGTCAAGGAAATGATAATTCCCGGGGAGAACTCGGAAGAAGGCAGTTTCATAGACGGGATAACCGTCCGCGCGGCAGACGATCTCAAATCGGTCTGCGATTATCTCGAAGGCAAAGGCGACTTGAAAATAGTCGAAAAAAAGGAATACGCGCAGGTTTATCAGGCTGCGGAATACGACAGCGATCTGAAATACGTCAAAGGTCAATTAGTCGCGCGGCGCGCCTTAGAGGTGGCGGTGAGCGGCAATCACAACATAATTCTCGAAGGGCCGCCGGGCGCGGGCAAAACGATGCTCGCAAAGTGCATACCTTCCATTATGCCGGACATGAGTTTCCGCGAGGCTCTCGAAACCACGAAGATTCACAGCGTGGCGGGCAAAATGAAAGACACGGAAGGCATAGTTTATCGCCGTCCGTTCATGAGTCCGCATCACACCGCATCGAGAGTTTCGATAATCGGAGGCGGTCAGTCCGCAAAACCGGGCGTAGTCAGCCTTGCGCACAACGGAGTTTTGTTTCTTGACGAAATGCCCGAGTATCCGCGTTCCGTTCTCGAAAGTTTAAGACAGCCCTTAGAGGACAGGGTTATAACCGTAACGAGGGTGAAAGCCAATCTCGAATATCCCGCGAGTTTTATGCTTGCGGGGAGCATGAACCCCTGCCCGTGCGGTTATTATGGCTCAAAGGACAGAGAATGCACCTGTTCGCCGATGCAGATTAAAAAATACAGAGAAAGAATCTCCGGTCCGCTGCTCGACAGAATGGACATAAGGATAAACGTCGATAACGTAAAATACGACGAACTCACAGACAAAACGGAAGCCGAAAGTTCGGCGGAAGTGCGCAGGAGAGTGAACAGAACGCGCGCGTTGCAAAGAGAGAGGTTTAAGGACGACGGAATCTCGTCCAATGCCGAAATGAGCGAAAAACATCTCAATAAATATTGCGTTTTGTCGCGCGAGTGCGAAGAAATACTGAAATACGCGTTCGAATCGCTCAAAATGTCGGCAAGAGCGCGGAGCAGAATAATCAAAGTGGCAAGGACGATCGCCGATATGGACTTATCGGAAAACATCGAACCAAAGCATTTGCTCGAGGCGATAAGTTACAGAGGTGACGGATTATGACGGAACTTACGGGAATCGAAAAGGCGATAGTTTTTCTCGATTCGACGGAAGGACTCGAATATAAATACAAGAAAACGATTATCGATAATTTTAAAGGCGATTTGTTCAAGGACAAAGCAAGGCTTCTGAAGTTTTTCGAGGATCGCGGCGAGCGAGTGCTGGGCAAGTCCTTAGCGGAAATGCTCGGCGACGAGAGTTATGTGGAAAAACGCGTGGCGGAGGCGACTTCGGGGGCGGACGACGTTATAACTATCGCGTCCGTCGGCGAAAAGGGAAGTTATTATCCCGAACCGCTCAGGGAAACGCCCGTTCCGCCTCTCGCGCTTTACGTCAAAGGCAACAAGGAACTGCTGAAAGAGAAACATAAAATTTCTATAGTAGGCTCGCGAAAAACTTTGCCGCAATATCTATCCGCAACGGAAAAGATTGCCCGCGAACTGAGCGAAAACGGCGCGGTGGTCGTCACCGGGATTGCCGACGGAGCGGACAGCGCGGCGATAAAAGGCGCTCTTCCTTCCGGCAGGATAATTTCGGTTCAGGCGAGCGGGATTTATCCCGTCGTGCCGGCGAGCAAACAGAACTTAGCGAACGAAATCGCGAAGAACGGACTTCTGATAAGCGAAAACCCGAAAGGATACGTGCCGAGGTCGTTCTCTTATCCGGTGAGAAACAGAATAATCGCGGCTTTGTCGCCGGTAACCTTGATCGCAAGCGGCAACGCGAAGAGCGGAGCAAAATACACCGCCGATTACGCCGCGGACTACGGGAGGGAAATCGCTTGTTTTCCCTACGGACTCGGCGTCGCTTCGGGCGAACTTTGCAAGAGCCTCATTAAGAGCGGCGCGGCTATGACAGAAAGTGCAAAAGAGGCGGCTTTCCTGATGGGGATGACCTTTGAAAAGAAATCCGAAATTCAACTGAACGAAGTTGAAAAAGCCGTTTATAAGTCGATTAAATCAGGAATTAACTCAACAGACGCGCTCGCTTTGAAACTCGGTTTCAAGATATACGAACTGCTTACGATAACCGTTTCGCTCGAAATGAAAGGGCTGATCGTTAAAGGTCCGGACGGCAGATTCGAAGCGAATTAACCGCAGGCGGGAGAGCCGAAACCGACAGAACCGAAACGGAGCGAATCAAGCCCGCAACCAAGCGGACAAACATAAAACAAAAAAATCAACGCAAAAAGCGGAGGGAAATATGCAACTTATTATTGTGGAATCGCCGTCAAAGGCAAAAACGATCGAGAAATATCTCGGCGGAAAGTATAAGGTGGACGCCAGCGGCGGACACGTCAGAGATCTGCCGGAGAAAAGGCTCGGCGTTAACATAGCGAAGAATTACGAGCCGAATTACGTTATCACGGCGGATAAAAAGCCCGTCATAAAAAGACTTAAAGAAAAGGTTGAAAAAGCCGATAAAATTTACCTCGCAACCGACCCGGACAGAGAGGGGGAGGCGATAAGCTGGCATTTGCAGGAAGTTCTCGGGCTTAAAGACAAGGCTCAGAGAATCGAATTCAACGAAATAAGTGAAAAAGCCGTTAAAGAGGCTTTGAAAAATCCGAGAGAAATCAATTATAATCTCGTGGATTCTCAGCAGGCGAGAAGAGTTCTGGACAGACTCGTGGGTTACAAACTCAGTCCCCTTCTTTGCAAGAGAATTCAGAACGGATTGTCCGCAGGGCGCGTTCAGTCCGTCGCGCTCAGAATAATCGTCGACAAGGAAAGGGAGATAAGGGCGTTCGTTCCCACGGAATACTGGAACGTCACCGCCACTTTGTCGGACGGTCAGCATAAGTCTTTCGCAGCGTATCTCGCGGAGAAAAACGGCAAAAAGTTCAAGCCCGCCAACGGCGAAGAGGCGAACGAAGTGGAAAACGCCGTAAAAGCCGCGGGCAACGCGTTCATCGTTAAGCAGGTTAAAAAGACGGATACGAAGAGCCACGCCCTTCCGCCGTTCACCACGTCCACCATGCAGCAGGACGCGTCGGCAAAACTCAACATGTCCTCGCCGATGTGCATGCAGGTCGCTCAGCACCTTTACGAAGGTATCGAAACCCCCGAGGGGCATCTCGCGCTCGTGACCTATATCAGAACGGACTCCGTGAGAATTTCCGCAGAGTCGCAGGCAAAGGCGAGAGAGTTTATTAAGGAAAAATACGGCGAGGAATACGTCCCCGAAAAGCCGAATTTCTACAAATCCAAAAAGAACGCGCAGGACGCGCACGAGGCTATCCGTCCGATAGATTTGTCAATGACGCCCGAAAAGGTCAAACCCCTTCTTGACAGAAACCACTACAACCTCTATAAACTCGTTTACGAGAGATTTATCGCCTCGCAGATGAGCGAAGCGAAGTATAATTACGTCACGATAGATTCCGTCTGTGGCGATTACACGTTCAGAACGAACGGCAGAACGGTGGTTTTCAAAGGTTATACCGCCGTTTACGACGATTATAAATTCGCCGCGGAAAACGACGACGGCGAAATCGTCAAGGTTATCCCGTCCGTTAAGGAAGGCGACGGGCTTACGAGCGAAAAAATCGAAAAAGAGCAGAAGTTCACCAAGCCGCCTGTAAGATTCACCGACGCGAGCCTCGTCAGAATAATGGAAGAAAAGGGAATCGGCAGACCGTCCACTTATGCGACGATCATTTCCGTTCTTTCCAAACGTAAATATACCACGAAAGAAAACAAATATATAGTCCCCACGGATATCGCGTTCAGAATAACCGATATGCTCGTCAAGTATTTCCCGGACGTTATGGACGTTTCGTTCACGGCAGGAATGGAAGACAAACTCGACGATATCGAGCAGGGCGGGCAGGACTGGCACAAGATTATAGCCGATTTTTATCCGCCGTTTGCCGAAAAACTCGCTTTTGCGGCGACGGACGGTGACGAAGTTACCGATATTCTCTGCGAAAAGTGCGGCGCGCCGATGATAAGGAAGAACGGCAGATATGGCAAATTCCTCGCTTGTTCCAATTATCCGGAATGTTCCAATATCAAGTCCGAAAAAGAAGAAGTTTCGGACGTGAAGTGTGACAAATGCGGCGCGATGATGGTCTATAAAACGGGTAAATACGGAAGATTTCTCGCTTGCCCCAATTACCCCGAATGCACGAACGTGAAGCCCATCGACGAGGAAACCACGACTGAAAAATGCGAAAAATGCGGCGGAGACATGGTCGTCAAAAATGGCAGGTTCGGCAAATATCTTCAATGCACAGCGTGCAAGGCGACGAAGAGCCTTGCCGAAAAGGCGGGAATTTGCCCGCAGTGCGGCAACCCAACGCAGAAGATGACGTCAAAGAGCGGAAAGTCGTTCTACGGCTGCTCGAATTACCCCGAGTGCAACTTTATGAGTTGGGATATGCCCACGGGCGAACATTGCCCCAAGTGCGGAAGTTATATCGTCCTCGCAAAGGACGGAAAAACCCGCAAATGTTCCAACAAGGAATGCGATTATTCGGATAAGCCGAAAAAGAGCAAAAAAAGCGAAAAAACGGAAGAGAAAAATTGAAACCGATGAAAGAAGTCGTTAAAATTATCGGCGGCGGGCTTGCCGGCAGCGAAGCGGCGTATTATCTCGCGAAAAAGGGATATAACGTTAAACTGTACGACATAAAGCCGAAGAGTTTCACCCCCGCGCATAAAAACCCGCTTTACGGCGAACTTGTTTGTTCGAATTCGCTCAAAAGCAACGATGTTTACGCCAACGCCTGCGGACTTTTGAAAGAAGAAATGCGTATTTTAGGCTCTATGGTCATAGAATGCGCGGATAAAACGAGTGTTCCGGCGGGCGCGGCTTTGGCGGTGGACAGGGATAAATTTGCCGAGGCGATCACCGAAAAACTTAAATCCTGCGACAATATCGAATTCGTTTGCGAAGAAGTGAGTTCTTTCGATTTGAACGAAAACGTCATCGTTGCCACGGGACCGTTAACTACGGGTGGACTTTGCGAATTTATATCGCATATAACCGGCGACGGATTTTATTTTTACGACGCCGCCGCGCCGATAATTTCGGGCGATTCGATAGATATGAACGAAGCGTTCGTTTCGGACAGATACGGCGAAGCGGGCGAGGGCGATTACGTAAACTGCCCGATAGATAAGGACGGTTATCTTGAATTTTATAAGCAACTTGTCACCGCAAAACGCGCCGAATTGCACGATTTCGAGGACGTCAAAGTTTTCGAGGGGTGTATGCCGGTGGAAGTCATGGCGGCCCGCGGCGAGGATACGTTAAGGTTCGGTCCGTTAAAACCCGTGGGGCTTACCGACCCGAGAACGGGCAAGCGCGCTTACGCCTGCATGCAACTGAGAAAAGAGGACGAAGAGGGCAGAAGATACAACATCGTCGGGTTTCAGACGAATCTTTTGTTTCCCGAACAAAAACGCGTTTTTTCCATTTTTCCCGCCCTTAAAAACGCGGAGTTTCTGCGTTACGGCGTGATGCACAAAAACACTTATATAAACTCGCCGAAAAATCTCAACGCGGATTTTTCGATGAAACAGCACCCGAGCGTTTATTTCGCCGGGCAGATAACGGGCGTGGAGGGTTACGTCGAAAGCACCGTAAGCGGGCTTATGGCGGCGATTAATCTCGACAGAAAACTGAGCGGAAAAGAGCCGCTTGAACTCAATCCGGACACGGTAACGGGCGCGCTTTCGCAATATATAGCCGCGCCGAACGCCGATTTTCAACCGATGAACGCGAACTACGGAATACTTTCGCCGCTTGCGTTGTCTTACGGAAAAGTTAAAAAAGCAGACAAAAAACGTCTTTTAAGCGAAAGGGCGTTAATCGAAATAAAGAAAATCAAGGAAGTATTATGAGTATAGAATTTAAAGGTACAACCATATGCGCCGTGAGGAAAAACGGCAAAACGGCAATTGCCGGCGACGGACAGGTCACAATGGGCGAGTCGGTCGTTTTTAAAAACAGCGCGAAAAAGGTCAGAAGAATTTACAACGGAAAAGTCGTGATAGGCTTTGCCGGCGGAGTTGCGGACGCGTTTTCGCTTTGCGAAAGGTTTGAGGCGATGCTCAATAAGTACGCGGGTAATCTGGAGCGCAGCGCGGTGGAACTCGCCGAGCAGTGGCGCAGAGATCAGGCGGGGAGAAAACTCGAAGCAATGATGATCTGTGCGGATAAAAACAATCTGCTCATCGTTTCCGGTATGGGCGACGTTATGGAGCCGGACGGCAACGTGTGCGCTATCGGAAGCGGCGGAAATTACGCGCTCGCCGCGGCTAAGGCACTCGTGGAAGAAACCGATCTTGAAGCCGACGAAGTAGCAGTCAAGGCTCTCAAAATCGCAAGCGAGATCTGCATTTTCACCAACGATAACATTCGTTGCGAAACAGTGTAAGGAGGTTTTCAAATGGATTTAACCCCGAGAGAGATAGTAAAAGAACTGGATAAATACATCATCGGTCAGGACAAGGCGAAACGCGCCGTCGCGGTGGCTCTTCGCAATCGTTACAGAAGAAGCCGCCTTTCCGAAGAACTCCGCGAGGAGATCACGCCGAAAAACATCATCATGAAAGGACCTACGGGCGTGGGTAAAACCGAAATTGCGAGGAGGCTCGCAAAACTCGTCAAAGCGCCGTTCATCAAGGTGGAAGCCACCAAGTATACCGAAGTCGGTTACGTCGGCAGAGACGTGGAGTCGATGATAAGAGATCTCGTTGAAGCGAGTTACCGCATGGTAAAAGAAGAGCAGGTCGCCGTCGTTTCCAAGCGGGCGAACGCAACCGCCGAAAAGAAGATTATGGGCGTTTTACTCGACGCTTTGAAAACCGAGCGCGGCGATAAGCCCAAGGACGAATGGGAAGCCGAAGTTTTGAGAAAACTTCGCACCGGCGATTACGATAAATTCACGATAGAAATAGACGTTGCGGAAGAATCTCAGCCGCTCGAACTTATGAACGGAATGAGTACGGAAATTTCGCTCGGCTCTATCTTCGGCGATATTATGCCCAAGAAACGCAAGCGCAGAAAGATATCCGTAAAGGAAGCGATGAATCTTATCGTCGCCGAAGAGAGCGAAAAACTCATCGATAACGACGCCGTTAAAACGGAAGCCGTCCGCCGCGCCGAAGAAGAGGGCATTATCTTCATCGACGAGATAGACAAAATCGCGAGCGGCGCAAAGACAAACGGTCAGGACGTTTCGAGAGAGGGTGTGCAGAGGGATATTCTGCCGATAGTCGAAGGTTCTTCGGTCAACACAAAGTACGGGATAGTCAAAACCGATTATATTCTGTTCATCGCGGCGGGCGCGTTCCACGTTTCCGCGATAGAGGACCTTATCCCCGAATTGCAGGGTCGTTTCCCGATAAAGGTCGAACTCGTTTCGCTCACGAAAGAGGATTTTATCAACATTCTCACCATTCCGCAGAACGCAATCACCTCGCAATATGCCGAACTGCTCGCAGTGGATAACATAGAACTCGAATTCACGCCGGACGCGATTTCGAAAATAGCGGAAATTTCGGCTGAAATCAACGTCACCGGCGAAGATATCGGAGCGAGAAGACTTCACACCGTTATGGAAAATCTGCTCGAGGATATTTCGTTCAACGCCGGCGGAGATATTCCGCACACAAAGGTCGTCGTGGATGAAAAATACGTCGAAGAGCATTTGTCCGCCGTCATCGCCGGGCAGAGCGTGAAAAAATATATTCTGTAAGATTTTTTAAGAGGTTACTATATGATAAACATCCCAAAGGGTACGAAGGACGTTCTGCCTTCGGAGAGTTATAAGTGGCATTACGTGGAAAGAATCGCCAGAGAAACCGCCGATCTTTATTGTCTTAACGAGATAAGAACGCCGACATTCGAGCATACCGAACTCTTTCTGAGGGGCGTCGGCGACACGACGGATATCGTCAACAAGGAAATGTACACTTTCCGCGACAAAGGCGACAGGAGCATTACGTTAAAACCGGAAGGCACCGCGGGCGTTGCCAGAAGTTTCATCGAAAACGGACTTTTCAACGGCGCGATGCCGCTCAAAATGTACTATATCACGCCCGTTTTCCGGTATGAAAATCCGCAGAAGGGCAGGCTCAGAGAACATCACCAGTTCGGCGTGGAAGTCTATGGCGGAGCGGGGGCGGATACGGACGCGGAAGTCATAAAACTCGCTTACACCGTTCTGAAAAAATGCGGACTTTCGGTCAAACTCTATATCAACAGTATGGGTTGCCCCGATTGCAGAAAGAAATATAACGAGGCTCTTAAAGCCTATTTTGCCGATAAACTGGACAAACTTTGCCCCACCTGCCGCGAAAGGTATTACAAAAACCCCCTTCGTATTCTCGACTGCAAGGAAGAGGAATGCAAGGCTCTTTGCAAGGACGCGCCGAAGATTATCGATTATCTTTGCGACGATTGCTCCGCGCACTTCAAAAAACTTCAGGAACTTCTCACCGACTGCGGCGTCGCGTACGAAATCAATCCTTTCATCGTCCGAGGACTTGATTATTACACGAAAACGGTGTTTGAATTCGTCACCACTGCGCTCGGCTCGCAAGGTACGGTCTGCGGCGGCGGAAGATACGATAACCTTATTTCGCAGCTTGGAGGAACTCCCACTTGCGGCGTCGGCTTCGGAATGGGTATCGAAAGGCTTCTGATGCTTATGGAAGCGGAAAACGTGATTATTCCCGCGCACGAGAACGTGAAACTTTATATCGCGACGATGGGCGACGCGGCTTATAAAAAGGCGTTCGAAATCGTTTCAGCGCTCCGCGACAAGGGCGTTAAGGCGGAAGTCGACCACGCGGGCAGAGGAATCAAGGCGCAATTTAAATACGCCGACAAAATTCACGCCGAAAACGTCGTCACGCTCGGCGAGAACGAACTTGCGTCCGGAGTCGCGCAGATAAAGAATATGGCGGACGGAAGCCTTAAGCAAGTGAAAATCAACGAAATTTCGTTATATTTCGCCAAATAACGCGCATAATAAGGGCAGGAATTGCAATGACCGAGGTCTTTAAAAAAAGACGAAAAGAAGTCTTTTTTAAGGGAAAACGAAGTCTTGTAAAAAAGACGAATCACTATGGAGGAAATTATTATGGAAGAAAAGATAATAAACGTTCTGGATGACGAGTTCGAAGCCGAAGTTTTAAAGTCGGACAAGCCCGTTCTTGTCGATTTCTGGGCGAGTTGGTGTATGCCTTGCAAAATGCAAAGCGAGGTTCTGCACGAAGTTTTTCCCAAACTTGCGGGAAAAGTCAAGGTCGTTAAGGTCAACGTGGACGAGTGTGAAAAAACGGCAATCAAGTACGGAATTTCGAGTATTCCCACGCTTATGGTTTTCATCGGCGGCGAATTGAAACAGAAAACCGTCGGTTTGAGTTCTTCTGCCGAGATAAGCGAAATGCTTATCGAATACATCGGCTGAATTCAGACTTACAAACTTAAAAGCGAGGCTATAAGTCGATTAACGGCATGAAAACTTAACAATTAACTAGTGGCGCCGGGGCGGAATGAAATTCCGCCCCGGCGCAATTTTGAACTTATGAACAAAGAAAATTAAATAACGTAACGCAAAGACAAATGGCAGAGTATTTAAAAATTGCTCAGCCGTCTTATATTCGATATGAAAACGGGACTGCCGAACCCAGCCTGGAAAATCTTGTTAAAATCGCAGATTTTTTTGATGTTTCAACAGACTATCTATTAGGAAGAGAGGAATTTTGATAAGAATAATATCAATAGCATCTTATTTTGGAATATGTTGAAATAAATCGTAGTAATGTGGCTATAAGTCGATTAAATACGTAATTTTATTATTTATATATAAAATAAAACAGGCGGAAACCGTGAGGTTTCCGCCTGTTTTGTCGATAAGGTACAGAGGGGTAAGACGGCGGGCGAACAATGTTCGCCCGCCACATGTTATTGTTGCGTATGCAACAGACGGGGTGGTTGTTTTTTTTGATAAAAATTTGCGGGAAACGCTCGATTTAGAGTATTGTTTCGATTTGCCGCTTTATTTGTAGACTTTTTATTAGTCTTGTTTGCCGTTTTCGGGGAAGAGATATTTTATCGCCTGGTAAACGTGCTTTATCGGAACGATTTCGATTTTGTCTGCGTATTTTTTTAAATTATCGCAGTTTCTCGCCGGCAACAAAACTTTTTTGTAGCCTAGTTTGTAAGCGTTTTCAACGCGTTTGTCGGCTTGCGTTACCGGGCGGATTTCTCCTGTTAAACCGATTTCGCCGAACGCGCACACGTCGCCCGCCACCGATTGATTTTTGTAAGAACTCGCCAGGGCGAGAGCAACGGCAAGGTCGCTCGCAGGCTCGGTCAGTTTGATTCCGCCCATAACCGTGACGTAAACGTCGAACGTGTAAAACGGCATATAGGCGCGCTTTTCGAGTACGGCGAGGATGAGCATCGTACGGTTATAGTCAAGCCCGAGCGGCATTCTGCGCGGCATTCCGAAAACGGTTTTGGAAAGGAGCGTCTGAATTTCAACCGGCATGCAACGGTTACCCGAAACCGACGGTGTGACCACGCTCCCGGGTTCTTTTCCGTGTTCTTCCGAAACGAAAATGCCGTTGTAGTCCTTAACGCCGAAAATTCCGTTTTCTCTCATTTCGAAAACGCCCACTTCCTGAGCGGAGCCGAATCTGTTTTTCACGGCGCGGAGCAGTTTATAGTTGTCCTGCGGCTGCCCCTCGAAGTAAAGCACCGTATCCATAATATGTTCGAGAACCTTCGGACCGGCAATTGCGCCCTCTTTGGTGACGTGTCCGACGATGAAAACGGTCGTTTTCGACGACTTTGCAAAACGCATAAGCCGCGACGCGCACTCTTTCACTTGCCCCACCGTGCCGGACGAGCCGCTGAGATCGCTGAGATAAACCGCCTGAATTGAATCGACGATCAAAAAGTCGTAATTTTCGGCTTCATCGATAATGTTGTCGAGGCAGGTTTCGTTCATAAGCATCATGCTGTCCGAATTTATGCCGAGCCTGTTGCAACGCATTTTGACCTGCGCTCGGCTTTCTTCTGCGGACGCGTATAAAACCTTATATTTTTTCGAAAGCGACAGGGCGACCTGCGTCATAATCGTCGATTTACCGATTCCCGGATCGCCGCCGATAAGCACGAGCGACGACGGAACGATGCCCCCGCCGAGAACAGTATTAAATTCGTCGATGCCGGAATCGATTCTCTCAAGTTTTTCGTGTTCCACTTCCGAGAGTCTGACCGGTTTGTTGTAGGTCGGGCGTTTCGTTTTGTCGGTCTGCGGAGTTTGTTCTTCAATTTCTTCGTTGATCGTACCGAACTTCCCGCACGACGGACATCTGCCGAGCCAGCCCGGCGTAACCGCGCCGCATTCCGAGCATACGTATTTCGAAGTGATTTTGCTTTTTGCCATATTTTTACCCCTTTGCTTAATTTCAGCCCTCTCGCTTGGCTAGCCAAAGGCGTTTTGGCGGGTTCTGACGCAATTGCCTGTGGCTGAGCGTTGGCGAAATCAATCTTCTTTTTTCGTCAGACAATAAGCCTGAACGGCAATTCCTTCCTCTCTGCCGACGATGCCTATGCCCTCCAAAGTGGTGCAGGTTATGCCCACGGCGGAATCTTCAAGCCCGAGATTTTTGGCGAGACTTGACCTTATCGTATCCACGTATTTTGAGAGTTTCGGTTTTTGTGCTTGGATCACCGCAGACACGTTAATCGGCTTATAGCCCGACTTATTGAGCAAGTCAAGAACATTTTGCAACAATAAAATGCTCGAAATGCCCTTGTATTTATCGTCGGTGTCGGGGAAGTATCTGCCGATGTCGCCGAGACTTGCAGAGGAGAGCAGTGCGTCCATAATCGCGTGGGTTAAAACGTCCGCGTCGCTGTGACCTAAAAGTCCTTTGTCGTGCGGAATTTCCACGCCGCCTAAAATAAGTTTTCTGTTCTCGACGAGAAGATGCAGGTCAAACCCTGTGCCGACGAAAAGCCTGCCGTTGCCGCCGATTGAAAAATCTTCGGCATAAGTGAGTTTTTTGTTTGCGTTTTCGCCCCGAGCGATATGACATTTGCCGATATATTTTGCAAAAACGCCCGATTCGTCGGTAAAAACTTCGTCGTCCGAAGCAAGCGAGAATGCTTTTCTGATCAGTTCGGTTTTAAACCCTTGCGGGGTCTGAACAGCGTATTTGCCGTCTCTCGAAGAAGAAACAAGAACTTTTTCTCCGTTTTCTTCCTTCACTTCACCTATCGTGTCAGTGAGAGGGACCGCGGTTATCGCCGAACCAAACTTTGTCGCGGTTTTCACGCAGTCGCAAATAATGCGTCTCGATACGAACGGACGCGCCCCGTCGTGAATGAGAACAATGTCGCCGGACACGGCTTCAAGACCGTTTTTAACCGACTTGCCTCTTGTTGTCGATCCCGTCACAAAAACGGCGTTAATCGACCTATCGAGGCACTTTTTTCTGAAAATCTCTTCATCTTGCTTTGTGCAGACAACAATTATTTCGTCGATAACGCCCGAATCCGCAAACGCGCAGACAGTCTTTTCAAAAGGCGTAATTCCGCCGATATCTTTCAGAAGTTTATTAAAACCGAACCCGGCTCTTTCGCCCGAACCGGCGCACGTTATAATCGCGCTTACCATAATCTTCTCCTTATTTCTATATCCTTTATTGCTATATCATTATATAATTCTAAGTTCCGTTCGGACAAATCGCCTGCGGCTACTCGTTGATAATCTCGTAAAGAGAAGAGGCTTCGTCTTTGCGGACGGTTTCTTTAAGGTTAAGCACGCGGAATTTAAGCGAGCCTTCGCCGAACGCGATGGAAACCACGTCGCCGACTTTAAGATTATACGCGGGTTTTACGGATTTTCCGTTGACTTCAACCCTTCCGCCGGAGCAGGCGTCGTTCGCAACGCTTCTGCGCTTTAAAATACGCGAAACTTTCAAAAATTTGTCTATTCTCATAAAAACCTCGTTAAATTGCGGCGCGACCGGACTTTGTTTCGGTTCTTTGCCTCGGTTCTCCGCCTCGATTAATATTAAAAAATTATATTATTTCCGTCAAAATTTGTAATATTGCCGTTAAATTACTTGACAAGAAGTGCGTTCGGCATTATAATTATGTAATGCTATAATTTCCATAATAGCGTCTTTTTGCGCCTTTTCGGAAAAAATCTTTCGGACGCGGACGACGGCAAAAACTGGAACAAGGATTGTTTTTTACAGATAAAATCTGAAAAAACGGGAAATTTCAGTGGCGGATATCCGACCGGTCTTTGCTCGACCGAACATGGCGGGAAAAACAAACCCGTCAACCCCTCGGTCACAGGCGTATTATACACCATTACGGAAATTAAATCAACAAAAAAAGGAGTCAATTTAATGACACGCAATTTACCGTTAGTTAAATTCGGAAACGTTGAGAGAAGAACTTTCTCCAAGATAAAAGAGGTTCAGCCGATGCCTTATCTTATCGAGGTGCAGAGAGATTCTTACGCCAACTTTATCGAAGAGGGTATAAGCGAAGTTTTTGAGGACTTTTCGCCTATAACCGATTATTCCGATCGTTTCGAACTTTATTTCCTCGATCATTCCCTTTCCGATAAGCCGAAGTACGACGAGAAAGAATGCCGCGACAGAGACGCCACCTACGCGGTACCTTTAAAAGTAAAAGTCAGGCTCGTGAACAAGGTCACGGGCGAAGTTCTCGATCAGGACGTATTCATGGGCGAACTTCCCAAGATGACCGAGAACGGTTCGTTCATCATAAACGGCGCGGAACGCGTTATCGTTTCGCAACTTGTCCGTTCTCCCGGCGTATATAACGGGTTCGAATTCTCCAAAACGGGCAGAAAACTTTACGGCACGACGATTATCCCCAACAGGGGCGCGTGGATAGAGTTCGAGCAGGACGCCGACAACACACTGTGGGTTAAAGTCGACAGAACGCGTAAACTCACCGCCACCGTTCTTCTCCGCGCTCTCGGATTCGGAACGGACGAGAGCATAAAGGAAATTTTCGAGGATGACCCGATGATTCTTGCCACTATGGACAAGGACGTCGCCAAGTCCGAAGGCGAAGGTCTTTTCGAACTTTACAGAAGACTCCGTCCCGGCGAAGTTCCCACCGAAGAAGCCGTTCGTCAGCATCTTAAAAATCTTTTCTTCGACCCGAGAAGATACGATTGCGCGAGAGTGGGCAGATATAAATTCAACAAACGCCTTAACATCGGCGTAAGACTTCCGGGTGTAGTCGCTTACGAGGACATCGTAAACGAGGACGGCGAACTTCTCGTCAAAAAGGGCGAAACCATTTCTCCCGAACAGGCGAAACTTATTCAGAACAGCGGCATAAACGTCGTTTACGCTCTCGTCGACGGCGACAAAAAGCATAAAATCATCGGTAACAATATAGTCGATTTCGAAGCGGTCGCAGGCGTTTCGCCCAGACCTTTCGGGCTTATCGAAAATATTTATTACCCCAATTACGTCTTCGCGAAAGAACTTGCCGAAGCGGTTAAAACAAGCACCGTCGAGGACGTCGCGGAAAAATATCTCGACAGAATCAATCCTCTTTTCTACGTGGAAGAAACCACCACTCCCGCCGGCGAAGAAGTCAAGCCCGAGGACAAGAAAAACGAGGAAAAGAGAAGAGAACTCCGCAGAAGATTCGTTTTCGCATGCCGCGCGTTCTTCGATATCATGGAAGCGGGCGTTCCCGAAAAACTCACGAGCGAGCAGAAGAAGAACATCAAGCCGCTCATCGACAAACTCAATCATAAGCATATAACCACGGACGATATCATCGCTACCATTTCTTTGAACAGCGACCTTAATTACGGTATCGGCTCCGTAGATAATATCGACCACCTCGGCAATCGTAGAGTAAGGTCGGTCGGCGAACTTTTGCAGAACCAGTTCAGAATCGGTATCAACCGTCTTGAAAGGGTCATCAAAGAAAGAATGTCCACTCAGGATCCCAAGGATATCACTCCCAACGGACTTATCAACGTAAGGCCGGTTTCGAGCGCGATCAAGGAATTCTTCGGTTCTTCCCAACTTTCCCAGTTCATGGATCAGACCAACCCCATTGCGGAACTCACTCACAAGAGAAAACTTTCCGCTTTAGGACCGGGCGGCTTGAACAGAGAAAGAGCGACGTTCGAAGTCCGAGACGTTCACTACACGCACTACGGCAGAATGTGCCCCATCGAAACTCCCGAAGGTCAGAACATCGGTCTTATCACTTCGCTTTCGGCTTACGCAAAGGTTAACGAATACGGATTTATCGAGTCCGCTTACAGAAAAATAGACAAGGCGACGGGCAAGGCGACGGATCACGTCGATTATCTCACCGCCGACGAAGAGGATGCGTTCGTCGTTGCTCAGGCAAACGAGCCGCTCGACGAAGAAGGTCGTTTCATAAACGCGCGTGTCGCATGCAGAAGAAGAGACGAGATAACCGAACTTCCGAGAGAAGAAATCGATTATATGGACGTTTCGCCCAAGCAACTCGTTTCGGTTGCTACCGCGCTTATTCCCTTCCTTGAAAACTGCGATACGAACCGCGCGCTCATGGGCTCGAACATGCAACGTCAGGCAGTGCCGCTTCTTAAACCCGAAACTCCTATCGTAGGAACGGGTATCGAAGCGAAAATCGCTTACGACTCCGGCGTTATGATCATCGCCGAAAAAGCGGGCGTAGTAAAGTCGGTATCCGGCAGCGAAATCGTCGTCAACGAAAACGACGGAACGACTACGGGATTCGACAGAGTTTATGTTCTCAAAAAATTCCAGAGATCCAACCAAGGCACCTGCCTTAACCAAAAACCCATCGTCAAAGTGGGCGATATAGTAGAAAAAGGAACTATTCTCGCGGACGGCCCTGCTACTTGCGACGGTGAACTCGCTCTCGGCAGAAACATTCTCATCGGCTTCATGACGTGGGAAGGTTATAACTACGAGGACGCGATACTCCTTTCCGAGAAACTCGTTCAGAACGACGTGTTCACGTCTATCCATATCGAAGAACACGAAATCGAATGTCGTGAAACCAAACTCGGCAACGAAGAGTTCACGAGAGATATCCCCAACATCGGCGATGACGCGCTCAAAGATCTCGACGAAAACGGCGTTATCCGTATCGGCGCGGAAGTTACGAGCGGCGATATTCTCGTAGGTAAAGTTTCCCCGAAGGGCGAAACCGAACTCACTCCCGAAGAAAGACTTTTAAGAGCGATTTTCGGCGAAAAAGCGAGAGAAGTCAAAGATACTTCGCTCCGCGTTCCTCACGGCGAAGGCGGTATCGTTGTAGACGTAAAGAAATTCACCAAGGCTAACAAGGACGAATTGTCGCCGGGCGTAACCGAACTCATCAGAGTTTATATCGCGCAGAAGAGAAAGATCTCTGTCGGCGATAAGATGGCGGGACGTTACGGAAACAAGGGCGTTATTTCGAGAATCCTCCCCGAAGCGGATATGCCGTTCTTAGCGGACGGAACTCCGTTGCAGATCGTTCTTAACCCGCTCGGCGTTCCTTCCCGAATGAATATCGGTCAGGTTCTCGAAGTTCACCTTTCGCTCGTGTGCAAACAACTCGGATGGAAGATCGCGACCCCCGTTTTCGACGGAGCGAGCGAAAAAGAAATCAAAGAACTTCTCGAAGAAAATCACTTCGTCAATCCTTACGGCGAAGTCGACGGAAAGATTCAACTTTACGACGGCAGAACGGGCGAACCGTTCGAACACAGAGTAACCGTCGGTTACATGTACATGATCAAACTTCACCACCTCGTAGACGATAAGATCCACGCCCGTTCGGTAGGACCTTACTCGGTGGTAACGCAGCAACCCCTCGGCGGAAAGGCGCAGTTCGGCGGACAGAGATTCGGCGAAATGGAAGTCTGGGCTCTCGAGGCTTACGGCGCGTCGCATATTCTGCAGGAAATTCTTACCGTCAAGTCGGACGACGTTGTGGGAAGAGTTAAAACTTACGAGTCTATCGTCAAGGGCAGCGACATTTCCGAACCGGGCATACCCGAATCGTTCAAGGTTATGCTCAAAGAACTTCAGAGTCTGGCTCTCGATATGAAAGTCCTTACCGAGAATCACGAAGAGATTAACCTTAAAGATCTCACCGATGACGCCGACGACGTCAACGTAAACATCAGAGAAAAAGAACACGTCGATTACGTCGAACTTGCTCCCGAGAAGGAAGAACTTCCGGAGGAAGAAGAGGACGAGGTCGGTTCTATCTTCGACGATTACGACGAGGATACCTTCAACGAGGACGACGGATTCAAGTCGAGCGATCTCTTTGACGATTTTGACGATCTGGACGATCTTGACGCCGACACGGATGACGGCGACGATAAATAAAACGGGAGGAGTCGTAAATATATATGTTTGAACTCAATAACTTTAATTCGTTACAGATAGGCGTTGCGTCTCCCGAAAAGATCAGAGAATGGTCGTACGGCGAGGTTACCCGCCCGGAAACAATAAATTACAGAACTCAGAAACCCGAAAGAGACGGTTTGTACTGCGAGAGAATTTTCGGACCCACCAAGGACTGGGAATGTCACTGCGGAAAGTACAAGAGAATCAGATATAAGGGCATCATCTGCGAAAAGTGCGGCGTTGAAGTCACCAGAGCGAAAGTCAGAAGAGAAAGAATGGGGCATATCGAACTTGCCGCTCCCGTTTCTCACATCTGGTATTTCAAAGGCGTTCCTTCGCGTATCGGTCTTATGGTCGATATCCCGCCCAAGCAACTCGAACAGGTCATTTACTTCGCCTGCTACGTTGTTCTCGACCCGGGAACTACCGACCTCGAATATAAACAGGTCATCAACGACAGAGAATACAGAGAAGCCTGCGAGAAATTCGGTGAAAAGAGTTTCAAGGTAGGTATGGGCGCGGAGTCTATCAAAGAACTCCTTATGGCGATCAACCTCGATAAAGAAAGCGAGGAACTCAAAAAGACCATCTCCGATAACCCCGAAAGCCAGAAGAGCGCGAAAGCGATCAAGAGGCTCGATATCGTCGAAGCGTTCAGAAAGAGCGGCAGCCGCCCCGAATGGATGATTCTCGACGTAGTTCCGGTTATTCCGCCCGAACTCCGCCCGATGATTCAGCTCGACGGCGGAAGATTCGCCACGAGCGACCTTAACGACCTTTATCGCAGAGTTATCAACAGAAACAACCGTCTTAAAAAACTTATGGAATTCGGCGCGCCCGAAATCATCATAAGAAACGAAAAGAGAATGCTTCAGGACGCCGTGGACGCGCTTATCGACAACGGCAGAAGAGGCAAAGCCGTTTCCGGCGTGGGCAACAGAGACCTTAAATCTCTTTCGGCTATTTTAAGAGGTAAGCAAGGACGTTTCCGTCAGAACCTTCTCGGAAAACGTGTCGACTATTCCGGTCGTTCGGTTATAGTCGTCGGTCCCGAACTTAAACTTTATCAGTGCGGTCTTCCTAAGGAAATGGCTATCGAACTTTTCAAGCCTTTCGTTATGAAGAAACTCGTCGAACTCAATATTTGTCACAATATCAAGAGCGCGAAGAGAACTGTCGAAAGAATGAAACCGTGCGTGTGGGATATTCTCGAGGGCGTCATCAAAGATCACCCCGTGCTTTTAAACCGTGCGCCCACCCTTCACCGTTTGTCCATTCAGGCGTTCGAACCTGTTCTTATCGAGGGCAGAGCGATCAAACTTCATCCGCTCGTCTGCGGCGCGTTCAACGCCGACTTCGACGGCGACCAGATGGCTGTTCACGTTCCGCTTTCCATCGAGGCTCAGGCAGAGGCGAGATTCCTTATGCTCGCTTCCAACAATATTCTTAAACTTTCCGACGGTAAGCCGGTTATGTCGCCTTCTCAGGATATGGTTCTCGGTTGTTATTACCTCACCATAACGAGAAAGGAAGAAGGAAAATATTACGACGAAAAAGAAACCGAATACGTCCTCAAAGACGACGGCTTCTTCTACGACGAAAAGGATATCAGATTCATTCCTTCCGACATAGTCAAAGAAGAAAGATGCGTCGTTGTCAAAGCCGATAAGGACGGCATCTATTCAAAAACGGAAAGAGCGATCAAAGAAATCATCGTTTCGTGCAAACTCGTCAAAGAGGGCGGAGATCCGTCCGAAGCGGTTGTCGCCAACTATTACGAACCCGACGTTTACGCTTCGCCGGACGAGGTGCTCATGGCTTATCAGACCAAACAACTCTGGTGCCAGGACGAAGTTTACGTCAGACGTAACGTAACCTTGCCGGACGGAACGAAACATTCCGGAATAATCAAAACCACTGCGGGCAGAATTATCTTCAACCACGGCATTCCTCAGGATATCACGGGCGCGAAATTCACCGTGAGAAATCCCGAAGATAAGGATAGTTACCTTCAGTACGTAATCAACTTCCTCGTAGGCAAGAGTCAACTTAAAAAGATTGTCGACGCTTGCTTCAAATCGAGAGGTTCGGGTTGCGCCGCCGACACGCTCGACTATATCAAGTCGCTCGGTTATAAGTATTCCACTATCGCCGCTATCACCACGTCGGTATTCGATATGCAGGTTCCCGGCGACAAAAATGAGATTATTTCCAAAGCCGGCGAAGAAGTTATCGGCATCGAAAAGAAATACAACAGAGGTATTCTTACCGACGACGAACGTTATAAAGCGGTCGTCGATATATGGACGAAGGCTACCGCGGACGTTACCAAGGTTCTGCAACTTACGCTCCGTAAGTTCAACCCCATCTGGATGATGGCGGACTCCGGCGCGCGTGGTTCTATCGACCAGATAAAGCAACTTGCAGGAATGCGTGGTCTTATGACCAACCCCAACGGTAAAATTATCGAAATCCCCGTTAAGTCCTGCTTCCGTGAAGGTCTTACGGTTCTCGAATACTTCATTTCCTCTCACGGCGGACGTAAAGGTCTTGCGGATACGGCGTTAAAGACGGCAGACTCCGGTTACCTTACGAGAAGACTTGTAGACGTTTCGCACAACGTAATTATCCGCGAGGATGATTGCGGCGACGTCAAGGGTATGGAAATCGAGGCGATAAAGGGTCTTAAAGGCGAAATCATCGAAAGTCTCGAAGACAGAATCAACGGCAGATTCACTCCTGTCGACATTCACGACCCCAAGACGGGCGAACTGCTTGTCAAGGCTAACGAAATGATAACCGAGGACGACGCGAAGAAGATTTGCGCGGTGGGTATCGAAAAAGTAACGATCAGAAGCGTGTTCACCTGTAAGTCGAAATACGGCGTCTGCGCTAAGTGTTACGGCAAGAACATGAGTAATTCGCTCCCCGTTCAGATCGGTGAAGCGGTCGGTATCATCGCGGCTCAGTCCATCGGCGAACCCGGTACTCAGTTGACGATGAGAACGTTCCACACCGGCGGTATAGCGTCCACGGGCGATATCACTCAAGGTCTTCCGAGAGTAGAGGAACTTTTCGAAGCGAGAAAACCCAAGGGCGAAGCGATCGTCTGCGAACACAGCGGCACGGTCACCGTTCAGGAAAAGGACGGAATTCGTCACGTTATGGTTAAATCTCCGGACGACGGCTCCGTTAAAGATTACGGAATTCCGTTCAGCGCGGATCTGAGAGTTAAAACGGGCGACGTTGTAGAACCCGGTTCCGTTCTCACGGGCGGCTCCGTCAACCCGCAGACTATCCTTAAAACCAAGGGCTTCAAAGCCGTTCAGGACTATATTCTCAAAGAAGTTCAGTCCGTATACCGCAGCCAGGGCGTTGACATTAACGATAAACACGTTGAAATAATCGTCAACCAGATGCTCCGCAAAGTAAGAATTCTTTCCGGCGGCGACACGGGCTTCCTTCCGGGCGAATGCGTGGATATGCTCACGTTCGACGAAGAGAACAGCAAAGTTCTCGAAAACGGCGGAGTTCCCGCAATCGCGAAGAGAATTCTTCTCGGAATCACCAAAGCGGCTCTTGCAACCGAGTCCTTCCTTTCGGCGGCTTCCTTCCAGGAAACTTCCAAAGTTCTCACGGACGCGGCCATTCACAACAAGATTGATCCGCTTATGGGTCTTAAGGAAAACGTTATTATCGGTAAACTTATTCCCGCAGGAACGGGCGTGAAAGATTATAAGAATCTTTCTCCGCAGTATAACTCGCTCAGAGGAGTTACTACCGACGATTTCGACGACGAGGAAAACGCGTAATAACGATGCGTAAAACGCAGTAAAATCTAATATAAACGTGATTCACGTTAATTAAAGAGAA
>JALETB010000102.1 GCA_022781715.1 Clostridiales bacterium
CCCTGTCTTTGTTTATGGCTCTTGTTCTTCGAGCAAATAACCATAACCTTTCCTTCTCTCTTAATGACTCTGCACTTATCGCACATAGGTTTCACTGATGGTCTTACTTTCATTTTCTAAATCCTCCGATTTTAAGTTTAAATTAACAAAATTGTCAGTTTTTGCTACGCCAGACTATCCGACCTTTGGTCAGATCATAAGGGCTCATTTCTATCTTGACCGAATCGCCCGGTATGATTTTGATATAATTCATACGGAGTTTTCCGGAGATATAGGCTGTTATCACGTATCCGTTTGATAATTTAACTTTGAACGTGGCGTTCGGTAACGCCTCTTCGATAACGCCTTCCGCCTCTATAACGTCGTCCTTCGACACAGTTTGTTCCTCCAATTTTATTTTTGGGCTTTCCGCCCTTTTCAAGCGTCGCTTTCAGCGTCTTCCTTTAAAGTTAAAAAGTTTACACTTTTTACCATCAGATTTTTAGCAACGCTTTGTTTCGGTTTTACTGCTTATAACGTCAGTATTTCTACTCCGTTGTCACCGATAAGCACCGTGTTTTCGTAATGAGCGGACGGTTTTCCGTCGCTCGTCACGCATTTCCAGCCGTCTATGTCGACTTCGTAGCCGCCCATGTTGATCATAGGCTCTATCGCAATCGTCATATTCCGTTTAAGCCTTACGCCGACGCCCCTTCTGCCGTAATTCGGTACGGACGGATCTTCGTGAAGATTTCTCCCCACGCCGTGCCCGACCATATCTCTCACGACGGAAAAACCGTTCTTTTCGGCGTGTTCCTGAACCTGCGCCCCGATATCTCCGAGCGCGCTTCCGATACATATACCTTTGATTCCCTCAAAGAAACATTCCCTCGTAACGTCGATGAGTTTTTTCTTTTCCGGGCTGATATGTCCGACGTATAAACTCCTCGCCGCGTCGCCGTGGAAACCGTTGAAATACGCGCCCACGTCTACGCTTACGATCTGATCTTCTTCGATTATTCTGTCCGAGGGGAACCCGTGAACGACTTGTTCGTCTATCGATATGCATGTTGCCGCGGGGAACCCGCCGTATCCGAGGAACGACGGCTTTGCTCCGCACGACGTGATGTAATCGTAGGCGATTTTATCGAGTTCTTTCGTTGTCATGCCGGCCTTGATTTTCTCTTCGCAAAGGCACAACACGTCGCGCACTATCTGGCACGGTTTCCTCATCAACTCAATTTCTTTATCGCTCTTTATATATATCATTTATTTAGCCTAATCTTTCGATGATCGCATTGAATACCGCGTTTATATCGCCGTCGCCGTCTATGTTGAAAAGTTTGTTCTTTCCTTTGTAGTACTCGATCAGCGGCGCAGTCTGTTTTTCGTAAACTTCAAGTCTTTTACCGACCGTTTCTTCGTTATCGTCCGCTCTCTGGATAAGTTCGCCGTCGCATTTGCCGCACGTCGTCTTATCGCCGAGATAATCGATGTGATAACTTTCTCCGCACTTGCCGCAAACTCTTCTTCCCGTGATTCTTCTCATCAATTTGTGAAGAGGCACGTCGATGTTGACTACAACGTCGACGTCGGAAATTCCGTCGAGAGCCTGAGCCTGGGATACGGTCCTCGGAAATCCGTCGAGAAGATAACCGTTTTTGCAGTCGTCTTTCTCAAGTCTTTCCTTAACTATCTGTATCGTCACCTCGTCGGGAACGAGTTGCCCTTTATCGATAAAGGACTTAGCCACGATCCCGATAGGTGTTCTTTCTTTTATGTTACTTCTGAATATGTCGCCCGTAGAAATGTGAGGGATGTTATATTTCTCGGCAAGTCTTACGGCTTGCGTGCCTTTACCCGCGCCGGGCGCGCCTAATAAGATTACTCTCATCTTATTTAAGGAATCCTTTATATTTTTTCGCCATAATCTGAGATTCGAGCGCGGTATCGAACTCGAGAGCCACGGACACTACGATGAGCATACCTGTCGCGCTGAACGAACCCGACGAACTTGCCTGCGGCAAAATCGCGTTGAGTACGAGCGACGGAACAAGAGCAAGAATGGCAAGGAATATCGCTCCGAAAAGCGTAAGCCTGTCGGACGTCTTTTTAAGATAGTCCGCAGTGGGCTTTCCGGGTCTTATTCCGGGAATGAATCCGCCGTTCTGCTGAATGGTTTTCGATATATCTTCCGGCTGGAACTGAATCTGCGAATAGAAGAACGCGAAGAACAGAATGAGCAGGCAAAGAACGATCGAATAGAACGGATATTTCGACGAAGCGCCGAGATACAGACTCCAGAAATTGAGGAATCCCGTCCAGCCGAAGAGCGTTCCCAAAAGTTCGGGGAAAGAAAGGATCGAGAACGCGAAGATGAGCGGCATAACGCCGTTTGCGTTGACTTTGATCGGGATTTCGGTGGACTGACCGCCATACATTTTTCTTCCCTTAACCTGTTTTGCATACTGAACTTTGATTTTTCTTTCTGCAAGTTCTATCCACACGATCGCAGCGAAAACCACTATTATGATTATGATATAACCGATGAATTTCCAGAGTTCGTCCTTTGCAAGACCCGTTTCCGAAAGGAATACGATGCTGAACTCGTTGATGACGAACGTTGCGAACGACGCGATGATGCCCGCGTAGATAAGAAGAGAAATACCGTTGGACAAACCGTGTTCGGTAATTCTTTCGCCTATCCACATCGTGATGCACGAACCTGCCGTGTAGAACAATACTATGACGATATAACTGAGCGCGTCGGTGAAGCCGTTGCTGTTAGCGGCGCCGCCTGCTATGATCGCGCTGAGTTCTGCGCCCGTTCCTTCTGCCGAACCGTAACTGATTATGATACCGACAGATTGAATTATTGCAAGAAGGATCGTTAAATATCTCGTATAAGACGAAATCTTTCTTCTTCCTTCTTCGCCCTGTTTAGATAATCTTTCGAGAGGCGGAATTGCCACTGCCAGAAGTTGCATAATGATCGATGAGTTAATGTACGGTCCGATACCCATTGCAAACAACGTTCCGTTTGCAAGCGAGCCGCCTGTCATCATGTTCATTATCTTTAAATAAGAAAAATCCTGATTTGTACTTAATAACTTATCTCCGACGCCCGGAACGGGAATGTAACTCCCGATTCTGTAAAGAAGTAAGAAAAGCAAAGTCCAGAGTATTTTAATTCTTATTTCCTTGACTTTGAATGCGTTTTTAATCGTTTCAAACATTTTCTACCTCCGCTTAAAAGAAGATTAAACTTCTTCAGCCGTTCCGCCCGCAGCCTCGATAGCCTTCTTGGCGGCTTCCGAGAATTTAGACGCTTTGACCGTCAAAGCGACGTCGAGTTTACCGTTGCCGAGAACTTTAAGTCCCGCTGCGTTTTTAACGACTTTTACAAGACCGTTTGCAACGAGCGCGTCATAATCCACGACTGCGCCGGCTTCGAAAGCGGCAAGTTTATCGATGTTTACTACGGTGTAGACAACCCTGAAATGATTGTTGAATCCGCGTTTGGGAACACGACGGGTCAAAGGCATCTGTCCGCCTTCGAATCCCGGTCTTACTCCGCCGCCGCTTCTCGCCCACTGACCCTTATGACCTTTACCGCTGGTCTTGCCGAGTCCGGATCCGATACCGCGACCTAATCTCTTTTTGGAAGTTCTTGCGCCTTCTGCAGGCGATAATTGACCAATTCTCATTGTGCACCTTCCTTATACGTTCTCAACTTTTACCATATGCGAAACGAGAGCCAACTGACCCTGAAGCGCAGCGTTATCGGTAAAAATCTTCGAATGATTAATTTTTCTGAGCCCTAAAGCGGCGATTACTGCTTTCTGTTTGGGAAGGCAGGCGATCGTGCTTTTTATAAGAGTTACTTTAACTTGTTTTTCCATCTCAAAGTACCTCCTTAACCTAAAATCTCTTCGGCGGACTTACCGCGAAGCGCGGCAACTTCCTCAACCGTTTTAAGCTCGTTAAGACCTTCGATTACGGCCTTAACCATGTTGACTGGGTTGCTCGTTCCGTGAGATTTGGTTCTGATGTTCTTGATGCCTACGGCTTCCATTACCGCACGAACGGGACCGCCGGCGATAACTCCGGTACCTTCTTCGGCGGGCATCATGAGAACCGAGCCTCTGCCGAATTTTCCGATCACGGTGTGAGGAATAGTGGTGTTAACCAGGGAAACCTTGCGCATTGCCTTTTTCGCCTGAGCGGTTGCTTTTTCGATTGCTTCGGGAACTTCGTTAGCCTTTCCGCTGCCGCAACCTACTTTGCCGTTCTCGTCGCCAACGACCACGAGAGCCGCAAAACGCATTTTACGTCCGCCCTTAACAACTTTGGTAATACGGTTGACGGCTATAAGTTTTTTGCAAAGACCGTCGTCGCGATCTTGCTTTCTTTGAGGTCTATTATTTTCTTTTGCCATTTTTTCGCTTCCTCCTCTTAGAATTTCAAGCCGCCTTCTCTGGCGCCGTCCGCTAAGTTCTTAACTCTTCCGATATAAAGGTATCCGCCTCTGTCGAAAACGACTTCTTCGATTCCCTTCGCGGTTGCTTTCTTAGCGAGTTCGATTCCGACGACTTTCGCCTGTTCCGACTTGTTCTTGTCGCCGAGAAGAGCCGCAACGGCTTTCTCTTTGGTGGAGCAAGCGACGAGGGTGTTACCATTCACGTCGTCGATAATCTGTGCATAAATGTGATTAAGACTTCTGTAAACGCAAAGTCTGGGGCAAGCCGCCGTTCCGGAGATTTTCGCTCTGACTCTGCAGTGTCTTCTCTTTCTGTCGGTATTTTTATCAATTTTCGATATCATATCAGTTTACTCCTTATTTACCCGCTGTCTTGCCTTCCTTACGTTCGATCACTTCGTCTTTGTAAGCGATACCGTAGCCGTGGTAAGGTTCGGGCTTTCTGATTGCTCTGATATTTGCGGCTATCTGACCGACTAATACCTTATCGATTCCCTTAACGCTTATCTCCGTGGGGGATACTGCCGTAAGTGTGATTCCGTCGACAGCGTTTACGACTATGTTGTGGCTGAATCCGACCGAAAGGGTAACATCCTTGCCGGTCTGAGCGACTTTCCAACCTACGCCGTTTACGACAAGGTTTCTCTCGTAACCTTTGGTTACGCCGACAACCATATTGTGAAGAAGCGCTCTGTATAAGCCGTGTTTCGCCTTGATTGCGTCCTCTTCCGACGCTCTCTTAACGTGAGCGACGTTTCCTTCAACCGTGAAAGAAATGTTAGCCGCGTCATAATCCTGAGTAAGCGTTCCGAGAGGTCCTTTTACCGTAAGTAAGCCGTTTTCTGCCGTTAAAGTTACTCCTGCCGGTATTTCGACCGGCTCTCTTCCTATTCTTGACATTGATTCGACCTCCTTACCAGACGTATGCAAGAACTTCGCCGCCGTGGTTGGTCTTTCTTGCTACCTTGTCTGTCATTACACCCTTGGGAGTGGAGATAATCGCGAGTCCGAGTCCGCCTAAAACCTTGGGAAGTTCTTCGCATCCGGCATAGATTCTGAGGCCCGGTTTGGATATTCTCTTGAGTCCGTTGATGACTCTTTCGCCCTTGGGTCCGTATTTTAATTCGATTACGATTTTGCCCTGTACGTCGCCGTCTTCCTTAACGACGTCGTATTTTGCAATGTAACCTTCGTCTAAAAGTATCTGCGCGATCGATTTCTTCATGTTCGACGCGGGAATTTCAACCGTGTCGTGCTTAACCGTAAGCGCGTTTCTGATACGTGTGAGCATATCTGCGATAGGATCTGTCATTTTTATCTAAACCTCCTCTTACCAACTTGCCTTTTTTACGCCGGGAATCTGTCCCTTGTAAGCTAATTCTCTGAAGCAGATACGGCATACTCCGTATTTTTTCAGAACGGCGTGCGGTCTTCCGCAGATAGAACATCTCGTATATCCTCTGGTAGAGAATTTCGGTGTCTTTTTCTGTTTATTTATCATTGCTGTTTTTGCCATGATTCGTGTTCTCCTTAATTAGCTTTGAAAGGCATTCCCATTGCCTTAAGAAGTTCTCTCGCTTCTTCGTCCGTGTTGGCGGTGGTTACGATACAAATATCGAAACCTCTGACCTTTTCAACCTGATCGTACTGGATTTCGGGGAATATGAGTTGTTCCTTAACGCCCATTGCGTAGTTTCCTCTTCCGTCGAAACTCTTGGACGGAACTCCCTTGAAGTCCCTTACTCTGGGAAGGGCTATCGATACGAGTTTATCGAAGAAATCGTACATTCTGTCCTGTCTGAGGGTTACCTTCACGCCGACGTTCATTCCTTCTCTTACTTTGAAGTTCGCTACCGACTTCTTAGCCTTGGTGAGAACGGCTTTCTGTCCCGAAATGAGAGCAAGTTCCTGTTGAGCGAGTTGTACGCTTTTTGCGTTGTCTTTAATGTCGCCGAGACCGTTGTTGATGGTTATCTTAACGAGTTTGGGGCATTGATTGATGTTCTTGTATCCGAAATGTTTCATGAGATACGGAACGACTTCTTTCTCGTACAATTCCTTCTTTCTGCTAACATACTTCGAATCGGTTGCAGTTTCTTTAGCAACCTGAGTCTTTTTGTCTGCCATTTTATTTCTCCTTATTCGGCTTTATCCGCTGCTTTCTTTGCTGCGGGTTTTTTAGTCTTTTTTGCCGCGTCGTCGGTTTTCTTTGCCGCGGCTTTCCTGGTGGCTTTCTTCACTTCTGCCTTCACGTCGAGCGGCTTGCCGCACTTCTTGCATACTCTGATCTTCTTATCTCCTACGATAGAATATCCCACTCTGGTGTGTGCGTTGCAAGCGGGGCAAACAACCATTACGTTCGAAGCGTCGATAGAACCGACTACTTTAACGATTCCGCTCGTTTCGTTAGCCTTTCTCGCCTTCTGATGCTTCATCTGAACGCATACGCCTTCGACTTTGATTTTGTTGGCTTCGGCGTCTACGGAAATAACCTTTCCGGTGGTTTTCTTGTCTTTACCGGCAATTACATATACGGTATCATTCTTTTTAATTTTCATAGTCCGATCTCCTTACAGCACTTCCGGCGCGAGCGATATTATCTTCATATAATCTTTTTCACGAAGTTCGCGAGCGACAGGTCCGAAGATACGGGTTCCTCTCGGTTGCTTCTGATTGTCGATTATTACCGCCGCGTTGTCGTCGAATCTGATATGCGTTCCGTCGGGACGTCTGAGGCCCTTGGAACTTCTGACGATAACCGCTTTGACTACGTCGCCCTTCTTTACGGCTCCGCCCGGAGTCGCAGTCTTAACGCTGGCAACGATTACGTCGCCGATGTTTCCACATTTTCTGAACGAACCGCCGAGAACTCTGATGCACATGATTTCTTTCGCGCCCGAGTTATCCGCAACTTTTAATCTGGTCTGTGGTTGTATCATTTCTTGCTCCTCCTATATTATTTAGCCTTTTCGATTATCTCGGCGACTCTCCAGTTCTTGTCCTTGGAAAGTTTTCTGGTCTCGACTATTCTGACCTTATCGCCTACTCCGCATACGTTTTCTTCGTCGTGCGCTTTGTATTTCTTGGTGGTGGTGATGGTCTTTTTATAAAGCGGATGAGTTGCTTTAAGTTCGACACTTACCACGACCGTCTTATCCATCTTGTCGGACACAACTAATCCGACTCTTTCTTTTCTTAAATTTCTTTCCATCTTCTCTCCTCCGCGTTAAACGTTAGCCTTAATTTCTCTGGCGCGTATTTCCGTTTTGATTCTCGCGATGTCTTTCTTCGTGGAATTAATAACGTTAGGATTTTCAAGTTCGTTTACTGCGTGACGGAAACGAAGGTTAAAAAGTTCGTCTTTGAGTTCGGCAAGTTTTACCTGCAACTCATCGTTGGTCATACCGTGAATATCTTGCGCTTTCATGTTTAACCTTCAACTCCTTCTGTCGTTTTTTCTTTGACTACGAACTTCGTTTTGATGGGAAGTTTATAGCCGGCAAGCCTCATAGCCTCTCTTGCGTCGGCTTCGGATACGCCCGCCATTTCGAAAAGTACTCTGCCCGGTTTAACAACCGCCGCCCAATACTCAACTCCGCCTTTTCCGGAACCCATTCTCGTTCCCGCAGGCTTTTTACTTATAGGTTTGTGGGGGAATATATCTATCCAGACCTGACCGCCACGTTTAACGAATCTCGTCATCGCGATTCTGGCCGCTTCTATCTGGTTGGAAGTCACCCATGCCGATCCTTCGGCTATGAGAGCGAAATCGCCGTATGCGATCTTGTTGCCCTTGGTGACCTTACCGGTCATTCTGCCGCGGTGCTGCGCTCTTCTTTTAACTCTTTTTGGCATCAACATAATTACGCTTTGCCTCCTTCGGATCTTTTAGCGTCGCCTAAAACTTCGCCGTTATAAATCCATACCTTTATACCGATCGCACCGAAAGTGGTGTGAGCCGTAGCGATACCGTAATCGATATCCGCGCGAAGGGTCTGAAGAGGAATGGAACCGTCGTGATACTGTTCGCATCTCGCGATTTCGGCGCCGTCGAGACGACCGCTTACCATAACCTTTACTCCCTTGACGCCCATTCTCATGGATTTGCCGATAGCCTGCTTCATGCATCTTCTGAAAGACGCTCTCTTTTCGAGTTGAGCGGCGATAGATTCGGCAACGAGTTGCGCGTCGCAATCGGGTTTTCTCACTTCGATGATGTTAACGGAAACCTGTTTGCCTTTCGTAACTTTAGCAAGTTGCTTTTTGATTACTTCGATTCCCGCTCCGGCTTTTCCGATAAGAACGCCCGGTCTCGCGGTGTAAATCGTGATCGCGATTCTGCCTGCGGCTCTTTCGATCGCGATTTTGGAAATCGCAGACGCATAATAGGTGTCCTTTATGAATTTTCTTATTTCGTAGTCTTCTTTAAGGAATGCGCCGAAATCTTTCTTGTCGGCATACCACTGGGTATCCCAACCTTTAATTACTCCTACTCTTAAACCGTGTGGATTAACTTTCTGTCCCATAACGTCCTCCTGGTTATTCCGCCTTAGCGTTGTCGACTACGACCGTGATATGGCTCGTTCTCTTCAAGATACGGAAAGCTCTTCCGTGATCCTTGGGTTGCATTCTCTTAAGCGTCGGGCCCTGATCGGCGTAGCATGCTTTAACGTAAAGTTCGGCTTTATCGTATCCCTTGTTGTGTTCTGCGTTGGCAGCGGCGGAGAGAAGAACCTTTCTGATGGGTTCCGATCCCGCCTTGGGAATGTTCTCAAGCATCGCTTCCGCTTCGGTGACCTTCTTGCCTCTTATAAGATCGAGAACGGGTCTGATCTTGTAAGGAGATATTCTGATATATTTAGCCGTTGCCGAAACGCCGGTTTCTGCCTTAGCGTTCGCTACGTACTTCTTTTTTCTTTCTCTAGCATTTGTAGCCATTATTCTCTACCTCCCTTCTTATTTACCGGTCGTCTTCGAGCCTGCGTGACCTTTGAAGGTTCTGGTGGGGGCGAACTCGCCGAGTTTGCAGCCTACCATATCTTCCGTAATGTATACGGGTACGTGCTTTCTTCCGTCGTAAACGGCAATCGTATGACCGACCATCTGAGGGAATATCGTCGAACTTCTCGACCAGGTCTTTAAAACGGATTTCTTATTCTCTGCGTTCAACGCTTCTACTCTTTTAAGCAATTTCTCTTGAACGAAAGGTCCTTTCTTAACACTTCTGCTCATACTGTTCTAACCTCCTCAGTTAACTCTCTTAAGAATAAACTTATCAGTCTTATTCTTCTTCTTTCTCGTCTTGTAGCCGAGAGCCGGTTTACCCCACGGAGTAAGCGGACCTGCGTGTCCGACGGGAGCCTTACCTTCACCACCGCCGTGCGGGTGATCGCACGGGTTCATGACGGCACCTCTTACGGTAGGTCTGATACCCATATGTCTGGTCTTACCTGCCTTACCTACTCTGATGATTTCGTGATCGAGGTTACCGACCTGACCGATCGTAGCCTTGCACTTGATCGAAACGTATCTCATTTCTCCGCTCGGCATTTTAAGAGTGGCCATTCCGCCTTCTCTTGCCATAAGTTGAGCAGCCATACCCGCGCTTCTCGCGATCTGACCGCCCTTTCCGGGCTGAAGTTCGATGTTGTGTATCATCATACCGACGGGGATAAATTCGAGCGGAAGGGCGTTGCCGACTTTGATATCGGCGTCCTTGCCGGACACGAGTTTGTCGCCTACGTTAAGACCGAGAGGAGCGAGAATGTATCTCTTTTCTCCGTCCTTATAAACGAGAAGGGCGATGTTTGCCGTTCTGTTCGGATCGTATTCGATCGTCTTGACCGTCGCTTCGATTCCGTCTTTATTTCTCTTGAAATCGATGATACGATATTTTCTCTTGTTTCCGCCGCCGTGATGACGAACGGTGATTCTTCCCTGGGCATTTCTGCCTGCGGTGTGCCTCTGATCTTCAAGCAAAGATCTTTCGGGCTTCGTGCAGGTAATCTCTTCAAACGTCGAAACCGTCATAAAACGACGAGCCGGGGAAGTCGGTTTATATCTCTTAATTCCCATAATTCAGATCCTCCGTATTATTGTAACGACTCAAAGAACTTAATGCCCTTGCTGTCTTTTTTAAGGGTAACTATAGCCTTTTTGTAATCGGGCGTATAGCCTTGCGATCTGCCCATTCTCTTAAGTTTGCCGTGGCAGTTCACAGTGTTGACTTTTTCGACCTGAACGTCGAACTTTCTTTCAACTTCGAGTTTGATCTCCGTTTTATTGGCGTCCTTCGCAACCATGAAAGTGTATTTCTTATCTTTGATGGTTTCGTAACTCTTTTCGGAAAGAATAGGTTTAATAATGATATCTCTTTCCATAAATTATTCGTCATCCTCCTGATTCGCAAAATTGTTGTCGAACATCGCTCCGTAAACGGCTTGCAAATTATCGACAGCGTCTGCAGACATTACGAGTACGCTGTTTTTGACAACGTCGTAAGTGTTGAGTTCGTTCACGGGGAGAGTCTGCAAAGCCTTGATGTTCTTTGCCGCTCTGATAACGAGCGCGTCGTTGTCGCTCATTACCACGAGAACGCTCTTCTCGAATTTGAACGCCTTCATGAATTCGACCATTTCTTTGGTCTTTCCGTCCTTAACGGCGATGTTGTCGATCACGAAGAAATCGTTGTCGGCAACTCTCTTGGAAACCGCGGACAAAAGCGCGCCGCGACGAGCAAACTTGTTCATCTTCTTGCTGAAATCTCTCGACTTCGGAGCAAAGACGACGCCGCCCTTTACCCACTGCGGAGCCCTTATCGAACCCTGTCTTGCGTTACCCGTTCCTTTCTGTCTCCAAGGCTTTTTACCGCCTCCGCGGACTTCCGTTCTGGTAAGCGTGCCTTTCGTTCCCTGACGCATGTTGGCAAGTCTTGTCACCACCGCCTGATGAACGAGCGGCTCGTTGTATTCCGCTTCAAACAAGTTGCTAAGTTCTTTCGTTCCTACCTCTTGTCCTTTCATATTATAAACTTTAACGTTTGGCATAGTTTTTCACGCTCCTTATTTACCCGACTTTACGGTGTTGGAAACCGTAATGATTCCGCCCTTCGGTCCGGGGATTGCTCCCTTTATGAGAAGTACGTTACGAGCGGTATCGACCTTGACGATTTCAAGATTCTGAATAGTAACTCTTTCGTTACCGTACTGTCCGGGCATGTGCTTGTTCTTGAAAACTCTCGACGGAGAACTGTTTGCTCCCATAGAGCCCACTTCTCTGTGAACGGGGCCTACGCCGTGAGTCATTTTAAGTCTGTGCTGATTCCATCTCTTGATAACGCCCGAGAAACCGTGACCTTTCGTGAGTCCCACAACGTCGACCTTATCGCCTTCGGCGAAGGTATCAACAGTGATGACTTGTCCTACGGTATACGCGCTGACGTCGTCGAATCTGAATTCCTTCAGAACTTTGAGGGGCGCTACGCCTGCTTTTTTGAACTGACCCGCGTCGGGCTTGTTCACTCTCTTCTCGTCTACGTTTCCGAAGCCGACTTTTACCGCTTCGTAGCCGTCGTTACCCGTTGTTTTGATCTGAACGACCGGGCAAGGACCTGCTTCGACGACTGTGACCGGGATTACTTTTCCGTCTGCGGAAAAGATCTGAGTCATACCCAATTTCTTTCCAATGATTGCTTTATTCATAGATAAAGTTCACCTCCGAATATATTAAAAATTCTTTTTACCTGTTTGAATCAGAGTTTGATTTTTACGTCTACGCCTGCGGGAAGATGAATACTGTCGAGAATCTTCGCGTTGGTGGAGTAAATGTCGATAAGTCTTTTGTGAGTTCTGATTTCGAACTGCTCTCTGCTGTCCTTATCCTTGTGAGGAGAACGAAGAATGGTTACGACCTCTTTCTCTGTGGGAAGGGGGATCGGACCGCTTATCTTCGCGCCTGCTTTTTTCATGGTTTCAACAATCTTTTCGGTTGCCTGATCTACCATTTTGTGATCGTAAGCCGCCAATTTGATTCTGATTTTCTGACCTGCCATTTTGTTACCTCCGTTTTATACTAACATATTATCAACTTTGCCGTGTGTGTCGCGCTTAAACCAATAAAAAAATCACTCGCCGCTGTGTGTTTGCAAGTGACCTCTATCGCGTTTTTCGCGCAGTTAGTCGCAAGGGTTAAACCCTCACAATTGTCAACAGAAATTATCTTCCTACTTTCATATAACGGGTCCGGTTCCCGTTAACAAGCGTGGATTAAGTAACTTTCTGTCTCAACCCATATTTAACACAGCCTACATATCATACACTATGTAAAACATTTTGTCAAACGTTTTTCACGACTTTTTTAAAAAAAATATAAAAAATAAAATTCCGTCGAAAAACCTTTTAAAATCGATTTAAACCGAAAAAACAAAACTCGATTTTACGCTGTTTTCTATATGTTGTTTCCGATTTTGTTTTACTTAAAACACATATTATATATTGTTATAAACGAAAGGCGCGTTCTCGCCATTCTTCGCCGTAAAAAAGGTATGCGAGTTACCCCGCATACCTTCTCGGGTATTATTCTGAACTTACACCTTTAAAATTATTGTCTTATCCACGTTCCGTAGGAAAGGGTTGCATCCGAAAAATAAGAACCGATTTCATTATGATTTGTGCAATCGTAAATTCTTGCCCAATTACGAGTACTTCTGTAAGTCTTTTCCGCACTGTTTCTGTTTATCTCGGCATACAAATAATATGTTTCGTTTTTATAACCGTAATGATAAGAAGCGTCATACGTCGCCGAAGAATACACATACCCCGTCCACTTATAAGCAATTTTCCATTTTGTCGTTTCGTCGGAATTCCAGATGATATACGCCCCGGAACCGATCGCGCTTTCCCCTATACTTTTCAACGAAGCTGGGTTTACGGTAATCGTCGCGCCCGCCGACATTCCGTTAAAACAATATGCGCCTATTTTCTCGCAAACGTCCGGAACCGTTATCGCAACGATTTTATCGTTACGGAAGGCCGACTCCCCGAAAGAAACAACGCCTTTACAGCCGGTTACGGTCGCAAGACTGCCGCAATTAAGGAATGCGTTTGACTCTATTACCGTTACGCTTTCGGGAATATCGACAGTCGTTAAACCGCCACACTCGCTCAGCGCATATTCGCCGATAGTTTTAAGTTTTGACGGAAGCGTAATACTTTTAAGACCGCCGCAACCCGACAACACGGATTTGCTTAATTTTTCGAGACCCGACGGCAAAATTATGTCAATGAGACCCGAACAATGATAAAACGCGCTTTCACCTATAACCGTCACGCCGTCGGGGATGTCGATACCGATAAGATTTGCACAATCGTAAAACGCGCTTGCGCCTATTCTCGTCACGCCGCTCGGTAAAACGACTTTCATTTGAAGATCTTTACAATCCGCAAAGGCATTATCCACGACCGCCGTAACCTTTTTACCGTTATGACTCTCGGGTATTCTTATTCCTTTCGGCAGTAACGACGCATAATCTTTATTAACCGCAACCGAATATGTATCGTCGCCGAGAAGCGTAAAGACAAAAAAATTATCATCGGTAATGCGAATATCGTCGCAAATTTTACATATTCCGCTATCGTAATCATGCCCTGTCGCAGGAATTTCGCTATACGTGGAGTAATCGCAACGAGAACATTCGACATATTCCGCCCAACCGATATTTTCACACGTTGCGTTTTGCGCTTCGTGAGTGATTAAATTATGCCCTGCGGCTTTCACTTCTTCGTAAGTAGTATAATCGCAACGGGTACAAGTTTCATACGCTTTATACCCCGCCTCCGTACACGTCGGCTCTTTCGCGTCGTGCTTTACGATATCGTGTCCGAGCGCGGGAATATTCTCGCTCGCTTTAATCACGGTGCCGCAAACCGAGCACTTCTCGCTGTCCGTTACACCGTTTTCGGTACATGTCGCCGGTTTTCCGTTAATTTTGATAAAGTTATGATCGGCAAGCTCCCCGCTTTCGAACGTATACCGCCCCTTTTCTCCGCATTCACATGAAAAATAATATTTGGCAAAATTTTTACATGTCGCTTTTGCCGCCAAATATGGTTTAGTTGCGACTTGTTTATCGAAAATATGGGTATGAATACTATCCGCTTTACCGTCAGATTGATTTTCATCACTCCCCGACTCTTCGATTCGAGATTCGCCAGCAACGCCGTCGTTATTATCACTACAACAAGACGCAAACGCAAATACAGCCAGTATTGCCACAATAATAGCAATAAAAAAAATTATAGATTTTCTCATTTTCCTTTATCTCCTTTATTATTTATTCTATCTTAAAGAATCTATATTCCGTCATTTAATAATTATAATACCAGGATTTTAGTAAGTCAAACATTTTCAAACAATCTAAAAATCCTTCTTTTGAAAACACCGCTTCTTTCGCCTGCGGATATCTGTTTTAAGATCCCGAAATTTTCATTATTTATTATATCAGCAAGATATTGCTAAGTCAAGTATTTTAAGCAATATTTTGCTAAAATTAAGTTGCGAACAAGCGAGGTAATAAGATGTACGGAAAAGAAATAAGAAACGCAAGACTTGCTTTCGGAGCCTCGCAAACTCAGGTTTCAAAAGCGACGGGGCTACCGCAAAACACGATAAGTTGGATAGAACTCGACAAAGGCATTCCGAACGTGTGGCAATGCGTTCTGCTTGCCGATTATTACGGAATTACGATAGAAGAACTTATCGGCCACGAGAAAAACGCCGATTAACGGATAAAAAATATTAAAAGCACACTAAAAGGACGGCTGAAAAACCGTCCTTTTTCTACGTCTGTTATTCAATCATCTTATTCTTTCAACGGCTATCCTGTCGTAAATTTCCATGAATTTATCCCTGTAAAACAAATTCGTTCCGGGCGTCATCACCGAAGCCGTCCCCGCCGCCACCGCGCAACGCAGAATCTCGTCGTATGGGGCGTTCTGCTCTATCATTACCGCCGCCGCGGCAACCATTCCGTCGCCCGCGCCGACCGTGCTGTTGACCGCAACCGTCGCGCTTTTGCAGAAATACGCTTTGTCGCCGTCGGTTAAAATCGCGCCTTTTCTGCCGAGCGAAAGCAGAACGTTTTCCGCGCCCGCCTCGACAAGCCTTTCGCAACCGCTCACCATTTCATCCATGGAATCGTAATGCTCGCCCGTCATCTCGCGCAGTTCGTCGAGATTGGGTTTTATCAGAAACGCGCCGCCGCGAAGCCCCGCTATCATTTTGTTTCCGCTCGTGTCGAGTATTTTCTTCACGTTCGCAGGGATAACCGACGATAATTTGAGATAATAATCGTCCTCCACCCCGCCCGGGAGCGAGCCGCTCATAACAACCACGCTCGCCGATTTTGAAAGTTCGCCGACGAGAGAAAGCAGTTCCGCCTGATTTTCGGGCGAAACGTTCTCGCCTTTATCGTTTATTTCCGTCATCATCGACCGCTTGTCAACGATTTTATAATTAGTCCGCGCCGAACCTTTGTTCCAGACGAACGTGTTTTTAACGTTTTCATCGTCCAGCGCGTGGACGAACATTTTTCCGTTTTCGTCGAACATAAAACCCGTCGCAAAACTGTCGCCGCCGAGCCTGGAAACGCCTATCGCGACGTTCAACGCCTTTCCGGAATACGTTATTATTTTGTTTTCGATTCTGTTAAGTCCGCCGACTTTCAGCAAATCGAGTTCTATCGTGCAATCGACGCACGGATTCGGACATACCGACAATATCATCTATAATTTACCCTCCGAACAAAACCTGAACCGATTTTGCACGATTCAGGTTTTGCGCCGCCGGCAGAGCCGACAAATATTTTACGCCTTATCAGGCCTCTTTTTTCTTTTCTGAAATTATTTTATCCTGCAGGTTGGAAGGAACTTCTTCGTAACGCTCGAACGACGTTATGTAACTGCCTCTGCCCTGCGTCATACTCCTCAGTTCGGTTGCGTATTTAAGGATTTCCGCCTGCGGCGCTTCCGCCGTGACGACGGCTTTACCGTCTACGGAATCCGTTCCGAGAATACGACCTCTGCGCTTGTTCATGTCGCCCATTATATCGCCCAAATAGTTATCGGGAACGGTTATTTCCATTCTCATGACAGGCTCGAGAATGCACGGCGAAGCCTTTTTCATTCCGTCCTGATAAGCGAGTTTTGCGGCGGAAACGAACGCCACTTCCTTACTGTCTACGGGGTGCGAACTTCCGTCGAAAAGCGTGCATTTAAGGTTTACCACGGGGTATCCCGCGAGAACGCCCTCTTTAACCGCTTCGCGAAGCCCTTTATCGACCGCGGGGATAAACTGTTTGGGAACGACGCCGCCGACTACCGCGTCAACGAATTCGTATTCGCCGTCCTGCGCGCCGGGTTCGAATCTGACTTTGCAGTGACCGTACTGTCCCGCGCCGCCCGATTGTTTTTTATGTTTCCCTTCGCCTTCCGCCGATTTTCTTATGGTTTCTCTGTAGGCGACCTTGGGTTCGGACAAAACGGCGTCCGCGCCGAATTTCGTTTTGAGTTTTTTGCAGATTACCGCAAGATGCGTGTCACCCACGCCGATAAGGAGCATTTCGCCCGTGTCGGGATTTTTCTCCACTCTGAACGACGTGTCTTCTTCCTGAAGTCTGCGAAGCCCCGAGAAAACCTTATCCTCGTCGCCTTTTTTAGCCGCACCGACGGACATCGCGTATTCTGCCGCGGGCATAGCAACCGGCGGAAGAGTGATTTTTTCGCCGACGTAAAGGGTGTCGCCCGTCTGAACGTCGGAAAGTTTCGCGAATGCGCCTATATCGCCGGCAGGCATTTCGTCCGCGGCAAACTGCTTTTTGCCGAGAACGTGATACATCGCGCTTATCTTTTCGCCTGCGCCCGTTCTCGAATCGGTAAGAGTATCGCCGGGTTTCACCGTGCCTCTTATCACTCTGAAAATATTCATTTTGCCCACGAACGGATCGACTATCGTTTTAAACACTCTCACGAGCGTTTTACCCTTAGGATCGGCGACGAGTTCGACGGGTTTTCCGTTTTCCTCGCCGATAATCGGAGATCTGTCCTGCGGGCTGACGAACGTGGAAACCATTTTATCCATAAGGTTGAAAATGCCCTGATTCTTCAGCGCGCTTCCGCCGAGCACCGTTATGGTGCTGCACGCCTTCACGCCGAGTTTAACGCCGCGTTCTATCTCCTCGCCGGTAAGGTCGCCCTCGGCAAAGAACTTATCGAGAAGTTCCTCGTCGTTTTCGGCGGCTGCCTCACAAAGAGCCTGACGAGCCTCGTTATAAGGCTCTAAAAGATTGTCGGGGATAGGGTGTTCGTTGCGCTCCCAGTCGCGGAGAACGCCGTAAGCCACCTTGACGAAACCTTTCATCTTCTCGTCCACCATGTTGGGTATTATCATCGGCGC
>JALETB010000010.1 GCA_022781715.1 Clostridiales bacterium
TCAGTTTTGACTTTGCACCCTTATCGGCGCTTTTTTATTATACAAAGGAATGGACTTTGTATTATTATACCGAGATAGCAACACATCGGATTTGCATTTTTCACATATAAATCTTCCGTGCGTTTCCTCGAGATATAACCATTTATCTGCCCGCAATACGGACAAGATGCATTGTAAGTCATTTTACGCCTTTTTCATTCTCTCATGCAATTCGACTGCCTCATCTTTTAAGTAAGTAACAGTATCGAAATTACCGTTTTTATAAAACTTCCAATCTGTTTCCGCATTACAATTCGGACAGATAACTCTGACCGGCTGACGCGGTTCGTATTCTATCTCGATTTTCTGTCCGCATAATCCGCAATATTTTTCGGCTTTCATAATTTTCCTCCGCTAATTTTCCAAATCCTTAATCACTTTAATTGCAACACCTTGAATTTTACATTCATCTACTACGATGTCTTTCATTCGTTTGTTCTCCGGGTGCAAAATAATCCTGCTATTCGCTAAATCCGGGCGATAGCGTTTGAGCGTCACTTCATTGTCTACGAGAGCGACTACAATATCGTTATAGTTTGCCGTTTCTTGTTGTCTGACAAGCACAAGGTCTCCGTCATGAATTCCTGCGTCTATCATCGAGTTTCCGCTTGCCGTAAGCAGGAAACACTTCTTCGCATTCCCCACAAACGATGCGGGAAGTCTGACGTATCCGTCTATGCACTCATACTCTTCGGAAAGCGGACCACAAGGAACATATCCGAGTTTTGCGACAGATACGGTTCTTTCCGTTCTCGATTGCTCGATAGATTCGTATCCGTATTCTCCCTTCGCTAAAATTCCTTGCTCCACCATATACTCCAAGTATCTCTGCACTGAACTCTTTCCAACGTCCAACGCCTCGGCAATATCGCGGATGGTAGGCATTCTCCCCCTTCTATCGATTTGCTCCTCGATATACAACTTGATTCTGTTCACTAACTCATTGTCTTTCGTTCTCATTTTGTGATGGCCCTCACTTTTATCTATTCGGGACACTTGTCCCCGATAGCAAAATTATTATAATCTATTCGGGGAATATTGTCAAGGGTATTTTAGGCATAAAAATAGGGGTGTCCGCACTTACAGACACCCCGTAAAAAACTTGACAGTATTCTATTGACACGCAACAAATTAACGGATACAATCTCGAGTCAATAAAAATCCACTTTATATTTCCACATTATTTCTTCATTGTTGCCAATTGAGCATACGATTTGTTTTTAATTATTTTTTTTATAAAATTGCACTAAATAATCCAAATACTTGTTTAGGACAGATTTCGCTTTGTCATCAAATCGTGTGTCAATAGAAATTTCTTCTCTTATTTTTTTAATGTAATTATAAAGTGTAGCATTGTCGTCAAATAAAAATAAATTTGTTTAGCTTTTAGATATCTTTAATAGCATAGGATTTAAGTATTTTTCTGTAACAACAATCACCTTATCACTATACGACTCTAATCTCATTCTATACAATCATAGAACATTCCTATTGAAAAAACGCCACAAAGCGACGGTGAGAAGCACTGCAAAAGTTTTCGGGGTTTCCAAGTCCACCATTCACCACGACGTAACCGCAAAGCTTAAATATATCGACGAATACCTTTACGACGAAGTTAAAAAACTTCTGCAGATCACCTTATCCGAACGGCACATAAGAGGCGGCATAGCCACCCGCAGAAAATACAAATATTGAAAATATAACGCCGAAAGAAAAGGAAAAACGTTTATACCGTATTTAAAAAACGACGAAGCGTGAAAAACGCTCCGCCGGTTTTTTATGCTTGTCGGTTTTTATGTCATTTTTTATATATCGGGGTCATAACACCATAATTTCCGTTATTTTGTTTATTTCGGTTTTTGTAAGCCCGCAGGACAACAGAAAGTTTTCGCAGCCGGACTGCAACGATCCGTCGCCGAAACTTTTTATATAGTCCATCGTCGGCTTGAACAGATTGTTTATCATGTAGGATATCTTATTTTTATCTTTCGTCCCCGCAACGGATAAAGACGACAATTCGTAATCAAGCAGAATATCGCCTTCGCTTACGCCGCAAAGCCCCTCTAAGAGCATTGCGAGCGTTCCCGTCCTGTCCCTGCCGAGCGCGCAATGGAAATACACGGGATAATTTTTTTCTTCCGTAAAAATCCTGACTTCGCTTGCTATTACGGATTTATTTTCTTCAAAATCCAATCCCGTTTTACCGCCGACGTAAGCGAGAGTGACGTCTTTCGTTATTCTCGCCGCAACGACGGAATTGTTCTGAGCGAGAACGGAACCCGCTTTTATAACGACCGTGGGAACGGCATAACCGTTCGACGCTTCCTTCGGGAAGACGTCGGTTTTAAACTGAATATGGTGCAATTCGTCGGTGTTTGCGTTCGCGCTTACTCCCGTAAGTTTAACGCCGTTTCCGTAAACGATAAGCCCCGCGCCGTTTATCGCCGACGAAGCAAGCAACATATCGGATTTAAGCTGAACGATATTGCCCCACGCGCTGCTCCACGCAAAATCGGCGTCCGAAAGAAGAAGCGCGAAAACCGCAGGCGGAACCTTATCGTTCAGATTTCGAGTTCGAAAAACCTCGCCTGAAAATCCTCCGTGAATTTTACGGTTAAAACGCCGTTTTCAAGCGAAAATTCAAGTTCGTTCGCCTTAGGATAAGCGCAAATCGCTTTTTTGTATTCCTTCCCGACGCACACCGAAAATTCGCCGGGTTTGCCTAAGCAATACACCGAAAGATATGCTTTCCTTTCGGTTTTTAAGCCCGCCGCGGCGTGTTCGTCGCCGAAGCGCGCGAATCCGCAAGGCAAAAACGGGAGCGCGATTTTTTTTGCGGGCGTTAAAAAATCGTAATATTTTACGCCCTCTTTTATAAGCGCGCGCTTGTCTTCGCTTAAAAGGTCGATATGGCTCGCAAGGTGCATTCTTCCGAGGAAGGTGTTAATCATGTTCATGATAACCGTCTCGCGACTCGTGCTTTCGTTTGCTTTTTCATAAGTCGCGGGGGCGGAGGCAAACTGATAACCGTCAACGGGATAACTCCACACCGCGCCCTGCTCGGGCAGAACCGCCGCTAAAAAGTTTGCTACGATATAGGGGTATTTTTTATAATCGGTCTGATCGGACGAGGAAACGAGCGAAAAATGCGAAAGGGTCGCATAGTCCATTCTCATTCCGCCCGAACTGCACGTTTCGAAAATAACGCCCGGGAAGGCTTTACGTATATCGTCCGCCCATCCGAAATACGCCGCCGACTGCACTTCCAGCCCCTCGCCGAAGCTTTCGGACACGCCGTCCGCGCCTACGCCGATATCCTGATTATAATCGAGTTTGATATAATCCGCGCCGTAATCTTCAACCATTCTGCGGATTGTTTCAAACATATAATTATAAACTTTCGGATTGGAATAATCGAGAAAATACCTGTTCATAACGCCTATTTTTTTGCCGTGCCGCCTTAAAAAACAGTCGTCGCCGTAAAAAGCGAGCATCTCCTCGCACTTCTGCCCTATGATTTCGGGTTCTATCCAAAGCCCCGCTTTCACTCCGAGCGAACGGATAAAATCGGTGGTCGCCCTGAGTCCGTGCGGAAAGCGTGTCTTGCTTTCCTTCCACTGCCCGACGTAAGAGTATATTTCGTTTCCCGGCTCTTCGTTATGCCAACCGCAATCGATAACGTAATACTTCGCGCCGAGTTCGGCGGCAGACCTTGCGTAAACTTTCGTCCTCTCCTCGTCGGGGCTGTCCCAGTCGAGATGCATATACGCATTGAAAATAACGGGGAGATTTTCGTCCGCCTCGTTCTTCCCCGCAATCGCTCTTCTGTAAACGGTGATATCGTCAAGAGCGGCAGAAACAGTCGATGCCTTTGAAATAACCGCGTTAATCGACTTATAGACGGCTTTCGGCTTAAGAGTTTTATACCACGAACCGTGTTCGGTCGTCGCTCCGCCGAGCCAAAGGTAATAATTCTCCCCGATATCGCTCAGTTCGAAATACCATGAATTGTTGCTTTCGATCTGAAACATAAACACGTTGCCGTCGCCGCTTTCGACGATTCCTTGCGGCAAAGCCTCTTTCGTCGACCACGAGCCGACGTTGGCGAAAGATATCTTTTTTTGCGAAGCGGGAGCGTTTCCCGTGAAGCCGTAATCGAAAAACGAACGGCGGGAAGGCTGACATTCATAGTGATGACTTTGGTTAAAAACGGTAAAATACGAGTTCGCGGCGTTTTCGAAAGTCCTTTTTCCGACGCTCGGCAAGCAAAAAGACGAAACGCTTTCAAGAACGATATCTTCTTCCGAAATATTCTTAACCGTAGTGTTTACGCGAAGCGCAGACGTTCTTTCGTAAGATTTTATCTCGGTTACCGCCTCTATTTTATCGCTTTTCTGAACGATAAAAAGCGCGTCGCCCTTAATTTCGTGCGAAACGTACTTTAAAACCGAGCCTTCGGACGACGGCGAAAGTTTCACGCCCATATGCGAGGGTTTATTGTCTCCCGCGACGTTGACTTCCGCAAAATTGCACCTTTCCGGAGTTTCGCCGCCGCTATATCCGTCCGCCACGTCGATTTTATCGCCGTGAACGACGAATTTCAGCCATTTAAATTTAATTTCGGTTATCTTTTCGGTTAAATCCATAGTTATTTTTCTTCTCCCCTCTCCGTATCCGCGATATGCGGACTGGTCGTCGGGAGTCCCGTCTCTCCTCGGCGCGGCAAAAACACTTACCGCGCACGATTTTTCGTTTAATTGTACAGTTTATGAGAAATATTGCAATAAGAAACGTTTTGTTCGTAACTGTTGAACGCCCTTGCAACCGAATAATTATCGTCCGTGGGCAAAGGCGACAAATCGGTCTGAGCCAGCTCCTCTATTTCGCCGATTTCGCCCGAAGCGTAAGCTTTTACCCTTCGCGCGCAGAAATCGAGCCGCGAAATAAGCCCGCCGAGACGAATCGAAAGAATTTCTATCCCGAACGCCTTATTGTCTTTAAGCCACCTTTTTTCGGCGGCTTTGTAAAATTCCGCGGCAGACGATTTAATCTCGGTAAGCCTGTCCGCAAGCCTTAAAAGCTCTTCTTTATCTCCTTTTTCGTAAGCGGAGCGAAGCTTGTTTCTTATTCCGCATTTTTTCTCAAGGGCAGCCGAAAGAGCGGCTTCTTCTTCGTAAATTTCTTTCAGTATCCCGCCTTTTTCGGCAAGGCGCGACAATTCGTTTTTCGCCTTTTCAAAATAGGGAATAAACTTTTCGGAAGCCGTGAAGTCGGCGTTTCCGTAAAACACGTCCTCATAGAGAATGTATTTGGAAACGTTCACGGGCTTGTCGGTCTTTTTATCGAAAACCTTGTTGGGAAGGTCGAGCGCGAGAAGCTCGTTTAAGTCGTGACCCGTTATCGTTACGGCAAGTTTGTTTAATTCTTCTTCGCTCAGCGGATTTCGGCTTGCCGCGTTCGTTATTTTCAAAAGCGAATACCACACGGCGTTATGCGAACATTCCGCGCCGTCGTCGCCCCACAAAGTGACGAGAAAATCGTCGCACTTACCTTGGGACGCGTTGATTGCGGGGATAAACGCGGTTTCCGAAAATTCGTTCAGAGGGACTGTTCCGCACCATTTATGCACTCCGCTCCCGAACGAAACCTTATCGGTAAGAGCCTTGCAATCATCAATCATATCGGAATAAACCTTTTCTTCGCCTGCGGAATATTCCCAAGCCCTCAGCGTGAGATTATCGGGCGCCGTCACATTGTCTTTATGTTTTACGAACATATCCGCCCAGGCTTCGGGTTTAAGCCCGTGCTTTGCGGCAAGTTCGCACACCTTTTCCGCATGGCGGGAAAAGACCTCCGCAGGGTCTTTATCTCCGTGCAGTTCGCGGTATTTTCCGCGCGTCATCATGAACGCTTCGTCCAAACCGACATTCACGCGGCAAGCCCCGAAACAACGTTCAACGGTGTTGAAAAGTCGGTCTATAAGCCGATAAACACGCGGTTCGTCCATTAAAAGAATATCGCCGTAATCGCGCGCGTCTTTATAATACGGGTCCCAATGACGGAAAATAAGCCCGAGATGCGCAAGCGTCTGCACAAACGGCATTATCTCAAAACCGAATAAATCCGAAAACGCAATAATCTCTTTAAGTTCGCTCTCCGTATATCTTCCGCGCATGTAGCCGAAATGCGGCTCGTTCTCCACTTCGATGCAATCTTCAACGTAAAGCCCGAGATAATCATACCCCGCGGCGACGGAAGAAAGGACGAAGTTTTTTAAAAAGGAAAGGCTCGGCACGCCGTTTCGGGCGCAGTCGAGCATGATTCCCGTTTTTTTGAACGCCGAAGAAGAAATATCCGTTCTGCCCGTGGCGAGATAACGAAACAACGTCTTAAAAAACGAAAGCCTGTCGGTATAAAAAACGGTGATTTTTCCGTCTTTATTTTCTATTTTGTTCTCGCTTGCCGCCTTGGCGCAAACGTCTTCGCGGGGGCTGAACCCGAAGCGTTCCGAAAAAAACTCATATCCTTCGGAAAGCTTGCCTTCATCGTCAGAAAAAAACATATTTGTATTTTACCTCAATTCTACTCTGCCGTATTTAAGCGAGTAAGTTTTTCTTATTTTCAGAACGCGCATGATTTCTCTCGTTCTTAAAGTCTGCCACGAACCCGAGCCTATGCCCTTGCCCGCGTTGCAATCGAAGAGCCATTCGGGCGCGCAGTAAATCGCCGTTTTCATGGCGGGAAGCGACTGATAAAATTTATCGCTTACGCCGTTCTGCCCGTGATGCCCGAGCTGAACGACTTCGCAATCACGAATTTCGTTATAAAAATACTCGTCTTTCAAAAGCATGTCGCCGTAAGTTCCGAGGTCGCCCAGAAAAAGTATTTTCTTGCCGGGAGTTTCTACCTTTAAAACTATCGACGAGTCGTTAGGCATGTTAGCCATCGCCCTGAACGTCGCGTTGTTTAAAATTTTAACCTTAACCCCGTCGGTTACAAATTCGTTTCCTTTTTCGGGCGTTATAACGTTTCCGATTTTCGAACGATTTTCTTCGACGGCTTTTTTCATTCTCGCGACGAGATAATTGTCCGCGTCGCCGTATTTTTCGAGTATGTCGTCTGAAACGTTAAAATCGTAATAAAGATTTTTAATAAAGATATCCTCTTCCTCTAAAATGCGGATGAGCGCGAACACGTGGTCGCAATGATAGTGCGAAATATGCCAGTCGTCTACTTCGTTTTTGTATTGTCTGATAAGTTTTACGACGTTATCTTTGTCGTATTGGTCCCCGCCGTCTATCATTATGATTTTTCCGTTTTCGGTTACGAGCATAAACCCTTCGGTCTGATTTTTTTCGGGTTCGATAATCGTCATTTTAACGCCGCCGAACATATTTTCCGTCGTATAAACGTCGTCCGTCACGACAATATCCGAAAGGTAAATATCGTTGTTTTTAGCCGTTTTAAAACCGACGAACACACATTTTTTGCCTTCCTTTACATAAATTTCGGCGTCGAACACGAGATTTTGCCATTTGTTGACTTTAAACTGCCCGTCGATTACGTTTCCTTTGTTATCCACAACGTCCGCGTAAGAATACCCGTAAGGAGTTTCCGCCTCGAAACGTATTCTCGCCTCGATATGAACTTCGTCGCCCGCGTTTTTTTGATTCAATTCGGGAAGCGCGAGCCATACGCCCGCAAAACCGTTGTCTTCGGGCTGAATTTTAACGGCGTTTTTGTTATTGTCGCCGTAAGCGTCGATAACGCACGTCGAATTGACCGCACACGCGATATATTCTTCTTTCATCGTTTTATCCTCTGCCTTATCCGCCGCAAACGCCGCCGTGAAAGGAATTACGGCAACGCCGAGCGCGATCGCAAGGCATAAAAGCCTTTTAATCATTTTATTCATCGCCCTTCCTCCTTTTCATAACGACAGCCGCAAAAACAATAGCCGCGCCGACGGCGGGAACTCCCGTCACGGACGAACCGCAACCGCCTTTCGATCCGCCGTTATCGCCGCTTACATGCGAATCGTCGGCAAAGTCGCCGCCCGAAACTCCCGATTCGGACGAAGACTCTTCCCCCTCTTCGTAAACGGCGTAACATGCGCCGTTCGAAGTAATGTTTTCCGTATCTCCCGCCCATCTTACGAAACGGTAGCCGTCCTTTTTCGGAGCGGAAGGAAACGTTACGTGATTGTATTTGCAAACCGTCCCGACGGCGATAAGGTCGCCGTCTTCGGTGAGAAAGGACACGTCGTAAGTTATATCGTCGAAATTATCGATAAAACCGTTGCAATCGAACGATTTTATAACCGAACCTTTCTCCGCCGTCTTTTTTTCGAATTTATCTACGACCGTCTCGTTTCCGCTTTCGTCGAAACACATAAAATCATCGATGATAAAACTTGCGGACAAAACCCCGTCGGACAAGCCGTAAATTCCTAAAACCCCGCCCGCCGAAATTGATTTTTCGTCGATTTTTTCATATTCGCTTTCAAAAAAGCCCCTTTTGGAAATTATAACTGTTTCGCCCGTTAAAGTCAAGCGGTAATTATACCCGCTTTCAAACGAGTACGCGGTCAGATTTCCTTTTTTCGAAACGCTCTTTTTATCCGCGGCGGTTATTATCCCCGTCGTTCCGTTATCGGCGGATTTAAGCATATCGAAGGAAATTTCCGTTCCCTCGCCGGCAACCGCGGCAAAACCGTTTTCTCCGCCCTTTTCGCAGGCGGTTACGATGAGAGCCATGTTTTTATCGAGCGTAATTACGGCGGCTTTCGCCTTCGTCGGCGCGCCGACCGTAAACGCCATAGCCGCAAGCGCGGCGAAGAGACAAATTATTTTTTTCATTATCGCTCCTTATTTAAGCTTTATAAGGTATTATAAACACGCCTTTGCCCGCGGGGATATCCTCGCTCCATTTTCCGTTTCCGACGTTTTCGACGGTCGCTTTTCCGTCGCGGTATACGATTATTTTATCGCAGTCGATAAATTCCGCTTCGACCTTAACGGTCTTTTCGTACGACGGATCGCCGTAATTTACGAGCATGAATCCCTCGTTATCCTTTTCGTCGGTGAACTGAGAGCAAAGCACGTTCCCGTTTGCGGAAACCGATTTAACGACGTTGAAATCGCTTTCGTCCAAGATAACGCCCTTTATCGATTTAAGGTATCTTATCGCCCTTTCGTCCGTCTTTTCGCTATCCGTCGAAGATTTTACGGTTATCGGGTAAACGCCGTGCCAGGTTAACGACATCATCACTTCGTCCAGGTCGTAAATAAGTTCGTTTGCCTTTTTAACGCCGTAATATGCGGAAGTTTTTCCGTTCGACCTGTCGAGCATCGAAACGTGTTCTTCGCCGAATTCTCTCTCGTCAAGCTCGGGCGAAGAATAGGTGAACCAGCTGAACTCGGTGAAACCGAACGCCATATTCACGTAAGCCTGAAAAATACAATCGGCTTCGGAAGGAAGCCTTCTCGGCGAAGTGTTTTCCAAAAAACCGAAGCTCATGGACTGCATAGCCATATGTAACACGATTTCGGGATGAGCGAGTTTAACCTCTCCGAGATATGCGAGCGAGCGAAGCCACGTCTCCTCGACGTAGTTATAGCCGTATTTCTTATCGTCGTGCATCGGATAGATATCGGTTGCGAAAACCCTCGGCATCCCCTCGGGAAGCCGCGACAAAACGGTATCGTACCAACCGTTTGCATACTCTCTGTAATCGGCGGTGCCTAAATGCTTCGCGTCCGCCCCGCTCGAGAGCATACACACGAAAAACTTGCCGCCCGGGTACTTCGCCGAAAAATCGGGTATCGCCGTCGCTATTTCTTCAAACTCCGAAATCGGCGGCTCGTCGGTGTAATCGACGCCCTTTATCGTCGGATAAAACTCCTCGTTTTTATAGTCCTTGACGTTGGTGTTTATGTTGCCGTTGGTGTAACCTATGGCGTTTATGCCGTATTTGTGGCACTTTTTTATATATTCTTCCTGCGATGCCGAGCCGAACTGCGCGCCGCGCTTTCCGTCTATACCCGAGTCCATGATAAGCGTGTTTATTCCGCTTTCTTTAAACGTCTGCCACTGCTCGTCCGATAAATCCGTTGGGCCGCGCCAGGCGTAGATATCGGTCGTTTTCGTATCTTTATACTTGGAAAAATCGACAAGCGACGAGCTTACGTTCACCGTAAGGTTTCTGTTCGCCGCGCTTACGCTCTCTTTGTCGCCGCTTGCGGGAAAATCCTCTCCGCAACCCGTAACGCCGAAAGCGGCTATAACCGCCGCCGTTAAAGCCAACGTCTTTTTGAAAAATTTATTCATGATTATCCTTTTAATCCTCCTACGGACATACTTGACATGATTGTTTTGCTGAACGCCGCGTAAATAATAAGCACGAAAATCGTCATGAAGGTCATCGCGGCGAACGCCTGAGGCATCGCGCCGTTTCTCTCCGCTCTCGTCTGAATGCTGTAAACTCCGAGCGCGACCGTCGGTTTGGAGTTAAGGAAAAGATACGGAGTCATATAGTCGTTCCAAAGCCCGATTACGTTCAATATCGCCATTGAAACGATAAGCGGCAACGCCTGCGGGTACATAATGGAGAAAAATACTCTTAAATTTCCCGCGCCGTCTAAAAACGCCGATTCGGCGTATTCCCACGAAATTGACGAGAAATAGTTTTTATAAAGAAGCATTCCGAATCCGAGTCCGCCCGCGTTCATGAGGAAGATCCCGAGCCATTTGTCTTTGAGTTTTATCGCCGACATAAACGAATAAGTGCTGGCAGTGGAGCCGATTGCGGGAACGACCATGGAAATTATCACAAGCTGAACGGCAACCGCGCCGAGCTTCGTTTTGTATCTCGCGACGGCGTAACCCGTTATAACGGGAACTATCGCCTGCAACGCCGTGCAGACGATAATCAGAATAAACGAGTTTTTGAGCATTCCGAACATCGTAATTTTTGCCGAGCCGTATTTCGTCGTGAATATCCTGACGTAGTTATCGAACGTAGCACCTTTTAAATTCCAGAACGCTAAAACGTCATTGAAATAACTTTTCTGCGGCCGGACGGAATTGCATAACATCCACACGAGAACGAACGCGAACGACAGCGAAAAAAGAAGAATCCCTGCCGTGACGAGAATTTTATAAACAACGTCGCCCGCATGCAGACGGCTCTTTATTTCCCGATTGCTTTTAAGTTCCATTAAAACTCCACCTCCTCGGAAAACTTAGAAAGCACCTTGCGGAATACCGTTATGAAAATCATTCCGAGTACGCCGATTATAACGCCCCACGCCGAAGCAAGCCCTATGTTGTTGGACTTGGTGTTGGTGATGACGATGAGCGCGAGGCTCGTTATATACTGGTTGTTGGAATCGATTAAAAGCGAGGGCATATACCATGCAAAACAGCCCGAAACAATCGAAATCGACATCGTGCAGATCGTCGGCATTAAAATGGGAAGAACTATTTTGTTGAAAATAGTCATCTCGCTCGCGCCGTCTAATTGCACGCTTTCGATAATGCTTTCGGGAACCCTCGCCATGGACGAACCGAAATAAATAATGTTGGTGCTTATACCCGTCCACACGCTGAAAACAAGCATGCTCGGCCACGCGGTGTGCTTATCGCCAAGCCAGTTGTTCGCAGGGATTATCTTCTCTAAGTTCATCGCTTCCAAAAGCTTATTGAAAACCGCCTGATTGCCGTTTACGAACATCTTGAACACAAAGCACAAAACGGTTGCGGAAATCATCGCGGGAAGAAACAGCACTATCTGATAAATCGTGTAGCCCTTGATTTTTCTGAAAATGGCGAACGAAAAGATAAGCGTTACGGGAAGGTTTATGAACATGCTTAAAGGAATGAGCGAAAGGGTGTTTAAAAGCGCGCGCCAATTCATTATCATTCCTTCGTTTTTGTCTATCCCGAAAATAGCTCTGAACGCGCCCGTGTAGTTTCTGAAATTATTCCATTCTCCCACCTGCATGTTTCCCGAGCGGAAGGAAAGAAACACCGTGCTTAAGTTCATGCACAACCAGAACACTATAAAGTGAATTACGGGAAAAATAAGAACGGCATAGGCGAAAATCATGTCCTGCCGTTTCTTTTTCCTCATCCCGTTTGAAATTTTATCAAACGACGGGGCGAGTTTTTCGCCCCTGTCGTCCGTTTTCTTTCGTATCATTATTTAATAAGCCCTTTGCTTCTGAATTTTTCTTCGTATTTTACGACAAGACCTTTCGTGTCTTCCCAGTTTCCGCCGCTCTTGTTGTCAAAATCCGTTCTTAAAAGCGACGCGAGATTATCTCTTGCAACCTGACCGTTATAAATCTTCTGGAAAACGTTGCCCGTGATTTCGGGGCGAAGCCCGCCCGTGAGATAATAAAGCGAAGTCGAACCCGAAACGGTCTGTTTATACTTCATAACGCTCTGAACCTCTTTTCCCCAATCGGTGAGTTTAAGCGAAGAGGTATCGTAGTCGAACGCAAGCGGAGTTTGCACCGCGTTGTGCATCTTTACTAGGTTTTCTTCCCTGAACATGAATTTAAGGAAACGTTTAGCCTTTTCGACGTTCTTGCTGCACTTGGGAATGAAGAAATATTCGGTAGGATAGTTGACGTTTACGCAGATTTCGTTGCCGCCGAGCGCGGGAACGGGTGCGAAGCGATAATTGAAGGTATCTTCCGAGATATTTTCCTTAACTTCCGATTCGAACCAACCTCCCGCGAAGCACATGAGCGCGTCGCCGCGAAGGAAGGAGTTATACCCGTCGGTATGGCTCGTGGTGAGCATTCTCGGAACGGACGTGGAAGAAACGCCGTTTACGGGTGCAAAAAGATCGTATAACGCTTCGAGAGCTTTTCTGTTTTCGTCGTTTACGAAAAGATTTACGTCAAGTTCTTCTTCCTGCACGAAATATTCGCGATATTTGGAATAATCGCCCTGCGCCCAAAGCGTTTTGTAAGTGTCCATAGGGTCTTCGTCGGTCGCGCCCCAGACGATTCCGTAAGTTTTGCTTCCGTTGTATTTATAATCCGCCGCGGAAACGTCTTTCGCAAGCTTTACGAGTTTATCCCATTCCGTCGGGAAAACGTTGCTTTCCGCGACGCCCTTTTCGTATAAATCGTCGAGCATATCCTGATTGTACACAAAGCCCGTCGGGCAATAAGTGAACTGAATAATAAATCTGTGGTCGCCGATTTTGCCGAGGTCGCGTATCGCGGGAGCGATTTTACCGTTAATCGTCGAGCCGTCGTCGTATTCCTCGTTGCAGAGGTCGGTAAGATCTTCGATAGTGTCGGCGTTTACCCAGTCTATCCAGTTATAGGTAAGCCCCGACATGTAAATATCGTCGTCTACGCCGTCCTCTAAAGTCATCGAGTTTTTAAGGTCTTCGTCGATGAGCGAATCGCTGTTTACCCTTACGGTTATGCCCGTTTCGTTATAGAAATCGTCCGCCACTTCGTTTAAAAAGTCCGTTCCGATGCCCGTATCCAGAAGCATTACGTTTATAGTTCCGTTATCGCCGACGTTCGGGCGGTTTGAACCGCTTCCGTTGCCGCCGATATCGTTGTTCCCGCAGGACGCAAGCGCGAATACCGTTAAAAGCGCAAGCGCAGATGAAATTATCTTTTTATTTTTCATTATGTTTCTCTCCTTTTTTTAGCTATCGTTATAATCGCCGCCGCCGCAAACGGAAGAATTCCCGCCGCTACGCCGCCGCCGCAACCCTTGCCCGTCGAGCCGGAAGTGTTTCCGCTTTCGCCTGCCGCGCCTTTGTTGAGAGTCACCTCTTCGCCGTAGAACGTGCCGAACTCGTTTTCAATTTTAACCCTTACGACGATTTCGCCGTCGGTATTGCTGTAAAGTCCGTCTCCGTCGACGCGCGCGTCGCCTTTAATTATTTCGTAAGTGACTTTATCGTATGCCGTTTTCATGTTGCACTCGTAGGAAAGCGTCGTCTTTTTGCCGCTTGAAACAACTGTTTTGTTAGCCGTGGTTTTAAGCTCGTAAGCCTTTCTCTCGTTTTCGGCTTTAGCGGAAGTTATCGTAACCTTGCTGTCTCCCGCGCCTTCTATAAGCGCGCAGAAATAATTGCCTAAGCCCAGCATTTTTTCGATATTGTCTTCCGCGATAAGCTCGCCGTTGACTTTAAGATATACTATCGTTCCCGCAGGCACTCTTTCGTCCGCGACGAAATAATCTATGCAGCCGATTTCTATATCGTATTCCGTCCCCTGAACGAACGGAGAAGGCTTCGTCATCGAGCCGATGATAACCACATCGTCCGCGATAATCAACTTATAGCCCGACTTTGCAAGAGTGTTCTTGCCTCTGAACGCAAACGTCAAGCCGAAATCCGCGCCGGTGAATTTAATTTTCATCTTAACCGAATAGCCGCCGTTTTTATTGGTTACTTCGGTTGCGTTTATCATGCTTTGCGAGGGAGATTCGGTGTCGCCTTCGACCTTTGTGTACGTAATGCCGTTTCCTATCGGAACGATATCCGAAACGTCATATTCGTCTGTATTTTCCGCTCTTCTTATCTTGGGCGAATAAAGGCTCATCGCGCCTATCTTTCTCATTTCGCCGTCGATTTCCCTTTCGGTATCGACGCTCTTTATGCAGGAATCTTTAACGTCCGTAGTCGCCCAGTCGGAATAATCGAGAAGAAGCGAAGTCGGAGCGGGGCTTATATAAATTGATACGTCGCCGCTGTCCGAAACGTTATAATCGCCCGTCATATAACATTCGCCGTAAGCCGTGTTTTCGCCCTGCGTTACTTTAACGAAGAATACAAACCCGTCGTTGCCCTGAACGTCTTTTTTGTTGACCGCGCCGAATTCCACGAAGAAATCGCCCTTTTCGAGTTTAAATTCGTTGTTGTGATAAATAACGAACTGAGGAGTTCCCTGAAGTCCGTCGTTGAAGAAATCGAACCAGAGGCACTCGCTTAAATCTTCGCTTTCGGCTTTGCTTTCGTTATAACGAAGCCTTACCATCGGCGCGCCCTCGGTAAGCCAGAAGTTACCGTTATCGAGCGTGCTGCGAAGTTCCATAACGAGATAAACGTCTCCGCCGTTATAAGTCGAACGGAATTTTATCTGCGGCTCGGCTTTCGCTCCAATCATTTTAAGCGATTTGCAGTAGCCCGCCGAATCTCCGCTTCTTAACAAAACGTTTCCGTCCGCGTCCTTTTCGGCATTTGCTTTGAGCTTAACCACGGAAGATCCCGCAATGTAATCTTCTATTTTCTGAGTTTCAAAGTCAACCGTCTTGTTTTCCAAGCCCTTGTTTGCCTTGAAAACGCCTGCGGGGAGCTTCGGGATATCGCGCTCGTCCTCCGCGATATATTCGTTTCCGATATAAAATCTGAAATCTTCCTTAACGGAGTATCCGCCGCCGAGTTCCGAACCCTGTTTAACGGTAACGCTGTGTTTTCCGATTTCGCTCGAAACGGTCGCGCCCGCAACTATATCTTCATAATTGATTATCGCGAGAATAGCCGTTCCGTCGTAGCCCTCTTCGTCGGGCTTGCCGTTCATCCCTCCGAGATAGTTGATGTTTATTTCTTTTTCGTTTTCCGTGCCTTCGTCCAAAATGCAGACGTTACCGTTCCACATAGTGTCGGTAAGCCCGTCGAGGTCGGTCTGAATACGGATAAGATATCTGCGTGAATCCGCGGTTTCCTGTATGCAGGAAGTAACGTCGCCGAGCATATCTTTCTGAAGAGAGAAAGTTATATCCTTAAGCGGAACTTTCTTCTTTATGGTTCCGCGATTAAGAATCGCCGTGATTTCTTCTTTAACGACGTAATTGCAGATTTTCGTTCCCTGCTTTATCGTGATTTCCGTTCTGCCGTCCTTGGG
>JALETB010000013.1 GCA_022781715.1 Clostridiales bacterium
TATCCAAATACAAGTAAATTTATGTGTAAAAATCAAAAACTTGCGATAAAACCGAGTTTTTTATAGGGGGTATAAGTTTTTTTAATGATAATACGGACGAAAAATAGTAGACAAGAGCGTGTTAATATGTTAAAATGGGATTAAATTTAATAAATTGAACTGTTTTTTGTGTTTTCGGATCGGTGGGGAAATGCATAAATTATCAAAGCGGATATCCGCTTTTCTTTAAGGCAAACCTTAAACAAAAGATAATCGTAACGGCGAAATTTGTTAAATAAATTTTTTTAAAAGCCGCGTCGCTTGAAACTTACATCGCGGCGAAAAATTTTATGGAGGTAAAAAATGAAAAAACTTTTAGCACTTTTAATGGTTCTTGCCATGACTGTTGCATGTTTTGCTTCGTGCGGAAAGAATGACGATTCTACCGGCGATTCTACGGGTCCGAGCCAATCGACGGGTGATAGCCAGTCCACAGGCGGAGATACGTCGTTCCCCACGGATGGAAGAGTTTATAACGACTTCAAGGTCGGAGGTCAGGCTATTATCGGTAGTTCCACCGAACTTTCCGGTGATTTCAGATGGCCCGCTCTCGGCGGATCGTCCGCAGGCGCAGCCGATCAGGATGTTGTAAAACTTACGTCGGGTTACGCTACTATGGACGTAGATCAGCATGGTTCTTACGTATGGAACGCTACCGCTGTCGAAAGCCACAATGGTGAAGAAATCGACCACGGCGACGGTACTCTTACTTATAAGATGACCATCAAAATCAAATCCGGTCTTAAACTCAGCGACGGTTCTGAAGTAACCGCGGATAACTATCTTGCTTATCCTCTCGCTATGAGCACTCCCGTTTCGAAAGCAGGCGTTAACTATAACAGATCCGGTTATTCTTTCGTCGGTTGGGATACTTACGTTAAATACGACGGAACTAACGAATCCGCGGAAGGCGTAACCAAAGGCTTCTCGGGAATCAGAAAGATCGACGCTTACACTTTCTCTATCGAAGTCAACTCCGAGAACTATCCTTATTATTTCGTTGACACGCTTGGCGCATTCTCCTGCTACGACGTAAAACTCGTTCTCGGCGACGGCGTTGAAGTTAAAGACGACGGAGAAGGCGCGTATCTTTCCTCGGCTTGGTATGAAAAAGCAAACGGTGAATACACAAAAGCCGCTCATCTCAAAGCCGCAAAGGACGACGTTTCCAAATACGCATTCTCCGGTCCTTACACTATTTCCAAATGGGATAAGTCAAATAAGGAAGCCACGCTTAAAATCAATCCTCAGTTTGCAGGAAACTTCGAAGGTCAGAAACCTCACGTTGAAACCATAATTTACAGAAAAGTTGTCGAGGAAACTCAGTTTGCTCAGCTTGAAAGCGGTGAAGTAGATATCCTTTCGGCTCTTACCGGCGCAGATCCCGTAAACTCGGCTCTTGCTCTTGAAAAAAAAGGTAAATTCAAGAACGTTTATTATGACCGCGCAGGTTACGGTAAAGTTCAGTTCGATTGCGACTTCGGACCCACTTTATTCACCGAGGTTCGTCAGGCAGTTGCTTATTGTCTTGACAGAGAGAAGTTCGCAAACACGTTCTGCGGCGGTTACGGAACGGTCGTTCACGGACCTTACAGCGTAAACTTCGACGCATATCTTAACAATCAGGATTATCTTGAAGAGAACCTCAACACTTATGCGATAAGCGCGGCAAAGGCTAAACAGGTTCTCGTAGACGGCGGCTGGGTATATAAAGCAGACGGAACTCCTTACGATGGAAAAGGTATCCGTTATAAAAAACTTACCGCTGCCGAAGCGGCTGTCGAGGCAAACACCAAATTTAAGACGGTGAGCAACAGTTCGTCCAACTTTGCGGATATCGCTAAAGACGGATATAAGACGGAAAAAGTCGGCGACGACTATTATATGCCTTGCGTAATCAACTGGTTCGGAACAACTCCCAACCCGGTTACAGAGCAACTTAACACGGCTCTCATTCAAGGTACCATGCTTTATGAATGCGGCGTAGGTCTCACGCTTACCACCGGCGATTTTACTTCGCTTCTTGCAAACATCTATCGTGATGGCGAGGCTTACGGCGGAACACCCGTGTACGGAATGTATAACCTTGCAACCGGCTGGAACGTTGCGGTTTACGATTATTCGTATCAGTGGATCGACGACTCCAACAAAGAAATGTACGATGCGTTCTTTGAATACAGCACCAACAAACTTTCCGATCCTTACGACAAGACGTTCTCTTGGTGGACTACGGAAAATCAGGGCTTGTCCTATGCCGACGCCGTTAAGAAGAGCGGCGGAAAACTCGGTATGAACTACCTCTCTTTCGCAATGGTTTATAGCACGAAAGTAGGCGACACCGAAGAATACGATAAATGGTTTGCGGCGTATATGCTTCGTTGGAACGAATTGATTCCCGATATCCCGCTTTACGGTAATATTTATTACGACTGCTATAACGCAAAAATTCTTAACTTCAAGACTTCTCCTTTCTTCGGAGCAGCGGACGCATTGCTTTACTGCGGAATAGATAGCGCACAATAAGACGCGTTCTTAAAAATGGCTTGCGGTCGGGAAGATTTTTCTTCCCGACTGCTTGTCTTAAATAACAAAAAGTACAGGAGATATTATGAGAAACTACCTGTTGAAGAGGATATTATATATATTTGTCGTATTTATAATATTGTCCTTTTTAATGTACCTAATTTACAATATGATACCGTTTAACCGGGCGGATTGGATTGCGGACCAGCAAAAAGAGTTTTACAAAAAAGATCCTCAGGGGCTTGAGGCTCTGAGGCAATCATGGAAAATCAAACTCGGTTATATAGATGCGAGCGGCAAGGAAATCAACATCTTCAGAAGATGGACAAACTGGCTCGGCATAACAAAACTCAACGGCGAATTTAACGGAATTTTTCAGGGGAATTTCGGCGTAAGTTATTCAAACAGTAACCGCCCCGTTCTCGAAGTTCTCAAAGAACCGATGAAAAATACGATTTTTATAAATATTTTCGCAACAATTCTTGCCCTTGCGGTGACAATACCGCTGGGAATAAAATGCGCGGTTAAAAAAGGCAGCAAAATCGATACCGGGGTTCAGGTGGGAAGTATTATAGGATACAGCATGCCCACCTTTATCACGGCGATTTTGTTTATATTTATTTTTGCGATAAAAATAAAGATTTTCCCCGTGTCCGGACAGAAAACGCCCGGCAGCGAATATACGGGAGTAAAGGCTTTTTTCGACAAACTGTATTATATGGGTTTGCCTTTGATCGTTATGACTTTCTGTTCTCTCGGCGGAATGACGAGATACGTTAGAGCGTCGATGATCGAGGCTTTGTCTATGGATTGCATAAGAACCGCCAGAGCAAAGGGCGTTAAGGAAAAGACGGTTGTTTACAGCCACGCTTTCAGAAATGCGCTTATTCCGATCATAACTTTGGTCGTCGGTTGGTTTTTAGGCATTTTCTCGGGTTCTATTATGATTGAAAACATTTTCGGTCTTAACGGAATGGGAAAAGTTTATATAGGCTCGTTAAACAATAACGATTACGACGTCGTTCTGACGTTACAGATGTTCTACGTGTTTATCAGTCTTGTCGGTAACTTACTGATAGACATTTTATACGGATTTATCGATCCCCGTATCAGAGTTTCGGCATAAAGGAGAAAAAAATGAAAGATTTCGAAGAAAAAGATAAAAAAAGCGAAATCCTCGACGAATCCTTGGTCGAAACTTCGGCAAGCGGGAAAGCGGAAGAAACGATTGAGGAAACGGTCGTCGAAACCAAACCGGACGATAAAAAATGCCGCGTTTTTCTTTCGCGGCTCTGCGGTTTTTTCAAAAAAGCGGGTTTAACGGTCTGGTCGTGGACAAAGCGTACGTTCTGCGGAGCGAGCAAAGAACTCTCCGACGATAAGAAGTTTGCCGTCGAAGAGATAGTAAGTCCCACAAGACAGGTAGTAAACAACTTTTTCAGAAAACCTCTGGCGGTAATATCGCTTCTTATCGTCGTCGGAATGTTTTTGTTCGTTTGTATCGGACCTCTTGTGCGCGGAATCGACCTGAGTTATATGGAAGGGTATCACGTCAATATCGCGCCGGGTTATAATTTTATGAAAGTGCCTTCCAAACTTTCAAAAAATGTAAAAAGCATTTCCTCTTATTCGTTCTTTTCCGTCGGTCTCGACAACGACGACAACCTGTACGTCTGGGGCAACACAAAAATGCCTACGGCGGCAAATAAATCGGATATGACCAAGTTGCCCGACGAATTAAAGGGCAAAAAAGTGGCTTTCGCCGCGGCAGGTTACGATCACGCCATCGCCATAACGACGGAAGGTCGCGTTATCGGCTGGGGAGAATATGACTGCGGACAATACGGCGATAAAGGATCGCTTGCAAATCTTACGTCCACCGTCTATAAAATGCCCGCCGGACTGATGAACGGCACAATCGATCCGGAACAGGTCGAACAACTCGTTTGCGGTTATCAGGTATCCGCGATCGTAATGAAAAGCGGTAAGGTTTACGCCTGGGGTAACTACGCAGGCGCGAAAAACCTCAGGGCGTTGAACTCGCTTAACGGAGTAAAAGAAGTGCAGTTTTTGCGCGGAAAATGCGTCGCTTTGAAAAAGGACGGAACGTTATGGTTCGGAAACGCAAACGCCTCTTTTGATACGCTTGAAATAGAAGAGGACGGACAAGTCAAATTCGTTGATTTAAGCGAATATCTCGCAAGCAGAAAAGTTGTGAGAATCGCAGCCACGTCTACTGCTCTCGGTATGGTTCTGGAGGACGGAGAATTCGTCGTCGCGGGTTTGTTTTCGCCCACGAAAACAAGTTTCGTCAGTATTCCCGATTTTGCGGATGACGAAGACATAATCGACGTAGGGGGCGGCGTAAAGCATTTCACCGTTCTCACTTCCAAAGGTAAAATTTATTCGTTCGGAGAAAACTATCTCGGTCAATGCAACGTGCCGAAAGGCTCGTTTACTGATACCGACAGGCTCTGCGTCGGCGCGTTTCAGAATTACGTAATATCCGAAAACAACTCCATAAAAACGAAATGGGGTTGCAAGGGTTACCTTTTCGGAACGGACGAAATGGGCAGAGACGTATTCAACAGAATAATGCATGGCGGCAAAATGACGATGACGATAGGCGCGGTTGCCGTAATTATTTCAACTTTTATAGCCATATTGATCGGTTGTATATCGGGATATTTCGGCGGTTGGGTAGATATGCTTCTGATGCGCGTAACGGAAATATTTTCGGCAATTCCGTTTTTGCCGTTCGCGTTGATATTGTCAGCCGTTCTTGCGGGCAGCAATCTGACCGAAAATACGAGAATATTTATGATAATGGTTATTCTCGGCTTGCTCAGTTGGACGGGGCTTGCGCGAATGATCAGAGGACAAGTTCTTGCCGAAAGAGAAAAAGAATTTGTAACGGCGGCAAAGGCAATGGGCGTTAAGGAAGGAAAAATTGCGTTCAAGCACATATTGCCGAACGTAATTTCCGTAATTCTGGTAAGCGTTACGCTCGATTTTGCCGGCTGTATGCTTACGGAGTCGTCGCTCTCTTATCTCGGTTTCGGTGTAAAACTTCCCAGACCTACCTGGGGTAATATGCTTGACGGATGTAATAACGAATTGGTTATCGGAACGTTGTGGTGGAGATGGTTATTCCCCGCGCTTTTCCTTCTGATAACTACCATCGCCATCAATATTATCGGCGACACTTTAAGAGACGTTCTTGATCCCAAATCAAGCTCGGAAAGATAAAGGAGGCGTGAAAAATGGCATTACTCGAAGTTAAACATCTTCATACTTTCTTTAAAACGAGAAAAGGTATCGTCAAAGCCGTAAACGACGTGTCTTATTCTCTCGAACCGGGCAGAACCATAGGAATAGTCGGCGAATCCGGTTCGGGCAAAAGCGTTTCCGCAATGAGTATTTTAAGGCTTCTCGACGGAAACGGATATATAGATTCGGGCGAAGTTCTTTTTGAAGGCGAAGACCTTACGAAAATGAAACTCAACGATCTGTATAAGGTCAGAGGCGATAAAATATCGGTTATTTTCCAGGAACCGATGACCTCTTTGAATCCCGTTTTTACGGTTAAAAAGCAGATAGCCGAGCCGTTTATAATTCACCGCGGTATGAAGAAAAAACAAGCCGAGCGCGAAGTCATAAAAATGCTCGACGCGGTTCAGATTCCCAATCCGGAGGCGGTTGCCAATCAATATCCGCATCAGTTATCGGGCGGTATGCGTCAGCGCGTTATGATAGCAATGGCTTTGGCTTGCAGACCTAAAATTCTTATCGCCGACGAACCTACCACGGCTCTCGACGTTACGATTCAGGCGCAGATTCTGCGTCTGATGAACGACTTGCAACGCGAAAACGGCACGTCGATAATCTTTATTACGCACGATCTCGGCGTGATCAACGAAATGGCGGACGACGTTGTCGTTATGTATTGCGGTCAGGTTGTGGAACAGTCTTCCGCAAGGGTTATTTTCACCAACTGCAAATATTCGCATCCTTACACCGAAGGTCTTATGTATTCCATTCCGAGATTAGGGGTTACTTCGACAAGACTTGAACCTATTCCGGGCGCGGTCCCGCACCCGCTGGCTCTGCCCAAGGGTTGTAAGTTTGCGCCACGTTGCAAATATTGCACGCAAAAGTGCATAGACGAAGAACCGCCTCTTACGGAAATCGTAACCGGACAATCGATCAGATGTTTTTATCCCGAAAAGGAGGAGAGAAGAAGTGCAGAACACAAAGAAAAAATTGTTTTCTATAACTAATCTGAAAAAATACTTCCCTATCGCAAAATCTTCCGTATTTCAGAAAGAAAAACTATACGTCAAGGCAAACGAGGACGTAAGCATCGATATCTACGAGGGCGAAACTTTTGGGCTTGTAGGCGAGTCCGGCTGCGGAAAATCCACGTTGGGGAGAGTTATCCTTCAACTTTACGAGCAGACGTCGGGCAACACGTTGTATTACGGCAGATCGAGAGAGGAAATTGCTCCCGAATACGTCAAAAAAACGCTTTCCGCGCCCGAAAAATATCTGAATTTATATAAGGACGCAAAGGCAAAAGCGGATAAAATAACCGCTCAGGTCGAAGCGGAAGGCGAAAACGCATCCTTCTTCCTTTTGCAGGAGAAGAACCTTGCGGACGCGAACGCAAAAGCCGCGCTTATGAACGTCACCAAAATTCTGGGCGGACTTATAACCGTAAGCGAAATGAAGGAAGGGGCAACCATCCTTTTAAATCAGCATAACGTTCTCGTTAAAATCGATAAACTCAATCGCAAACTTACTGATATCGACGCTTCTATCGATATTTACGAATCGAAGATTAAAGTCGATTCCGCCGAAAGCGACGAAAAAACGATTAAGAGCGAAAGCGCGACGTTAAACGCTTTCAGAGCCAAAAAAGCAAAAATCATCGAAACAATAAAGGCTTTGAGAATTGAAGAAGATCGGCTTCAAAAAGAGATCGACGCAATTAGAGCGAAATATAAAGATGACGAGGAATTTCAGAAATACGAGGCTATGCTCGATGGAGGAATAGACCTTGCAAGGCTCCAATATCGTGAAATCAGGCGTCTCAGAAAGGATTTACAGATTGTTTTTCAGGATCCGTATTCTTCGCTTGATCCGCGTATGACTATCGGACAGATAATCGAAGAAGGTCTTGTAACGCATAAATATTTCAAGCACGGCTCGCCGAAAATGAAAGAGTACATTCTTAAAGTTATGCGCGATTGCGGCTTGCAGGATTATATGTTGCATCGTTATCCGCACCAGTTTTCGGGCGGACAAAGACAGAGGGTTTGCATTGCGAGAGCGCTTGCGGTTAAACCGAAATTTGTTGTTTGCGACGAATGCGTTTCCGCGCTCGACGTATCCATTCAGTCGCAGATAATCAACCTGCTTCTCGAACTTAAGGAAAAAGAGCATCTCACATATCTGTTCATTTCGCACGATTTGTCCGTCGTAAGATATATTTCGGACAGAATCGGGGTTATGTACCTCGGCAATCTTGTAGAACTTGCTTCGTCCGAAACGATATTCAAAGATCCGAGACACCCTTACACCGTGGCGTTGCTCAGTTCCATCCCGACGACGGATCCCGACGATCTGAACAAGGAAAGAATAATCCTCGAAGGAAATATTCCGAGTCCTATTCGTCCGCCGGAAGGCTGCAAATTCCATACGCGTTGCTTTATGGCGTGCGATAAGTGTAAGAGAGTTCCGCCGCCGCTCGTCGAAATCGAACCGGGGCATTTCGTCGCCTGTCATTTTACCGACAGAAAAATCGACGAAGAGGGTAATTATTTGTTCGATATGCCCAAGATGGAAAAGAAATCTTCCAAACTTACCGAACTCGAATTATCGACCGAAGATTAAGTTCAAGGAGAAAAAAATTGCGTTGGCGTAAGAGATTGAAAAAATATAACGAGGGTGATGAAAAAAAGTTGCAAGCCGATATCGAAAGAGAAGGCGGATTGGAAAAAGGCGATATGACGGCGATGATTATAGCCGCATTGAAAACGTTGGTTCCTGTCTGTCTGCTCGTTCTCGTCGGATTGTCTTTAATCGTTATGCTTATTTTCAGAGCATTTTAAACTTCCGATATCTTACGGATATTGTTTTACGTATATTTTAACGAACGCGACCGCGAGCAGTGCTCGCGGTCGCGTTCGTAATTCCAAAAGAAAATTTTTAAAAGAAAATTCCACGAGGGAGAATTGCCGTGCACATTCTTCGCAAAGGGGATTTTCGCATATATTAATGGGATTTTCGCTTAAGTTTTCATCAAAAGGTATTTTTGCGTTTTAAATTATTGTTCGATAGGGATTTCGTTCGTTATCACTAATTACCCCAAAGGCGTCTTTTTCGGTGCGAAGCATTTTTGTGGTTGAGAAACCGACCGCATTGCGGCTCGTTTAGGTAAGGCAAACATCCGAAGTTGTACTCCTCGTACCACGAGCGGCGTTTAACGCCGCATAAATCGGTTTATCACCGCAAAAATAGTTAGTGATGACGAATGGAATCCCTATCGTTTTTTTCATCAAATACGATTTAAATATTCTGTTTTTTAGGTCACTGACCGACGACTTTCGCGCCTGCTTCGGAAGCCTTTTCAAAATCTTTTTTCTCTTCGTCGGTCGGCTCGTTCCAGTCGACGTGAATTTCAAGGTCGTTGGTTTCGCCGGACTTTATCTCGCCCGTAAGTTCGACGTAAAACGTCTTTTTGTCGGGCGCGAAAGGATATTTATAGGCGCAAACCTGCACTTCTTTGCCGTTTATGAACGCTTTCAGGCTTTTCACCGCCGCGGAATCGGCAAACACGAATTCTATAAGTTCGTCGAAGCCGTAAACGTTAGACAAACTCGCGTATTCGATGAACGGCAAGCCGAATTCGGTTTTATAAACGTTCGCCCTGCGTTTCTTCGCTCCGCCCTCGGCAACGTCGGGTTTTCCGAACATCCCCGGCAGAACTTCCTCGCTTTGTTTTTCGGCGTTCGCCCCGACAAAACTTTCTTCGCCGGTAGTCACCGTAAGGAACACTTTCGAGTTTTCACGGTAAACATTATGCACAAAACCGCCGACAAAATCAGAGTTTTCCGCAGTGAGTCTGCACTTTTTTTCTTCTTCGTCCGCCGCCCACAGCGATAATTCCGCCTGCGGTTTTTCCCTCGGCATTTTCAGCGTGAACCGTGCAAAATTTTCACCGCTAAACCCGCCTTTTATTTCGGACGGAAAATAATATTTCGGCACGTTGGGCGCGGTTTTCACCGACGCGCTTATTTTTCTGCCGTTTTCGTTCCAGACCGCCATAGCGATTTCCGAGCCGTTTTCGGCGACTATTTCATATTCGCCCGTTTCGGTAAGCCGCGTTTCCGCGCCGTAAATCCGTAAGCCGTTTTCGGGCTTTTCATATTCGCCGATTCTGATTATCCTCACGGAGTAAGCGGGGATTGTCAGCGTTATTTCGCTGCCGAACCGAGCCGCGGGGAGAGGTTGTTCCGCTATCGGACAGACGCGCGGATAAACTTCTTCGAGCAGAAACCTCTTTTCTTCGCCGTTTTTGCCGCCGTTTTTGCTGCAGTTTTCGCAACCTTTTTTAAGTCCGATTTTTTCGTCGAGAGAAAACGTGAACTCCTTGGAATAGCAGTCCTGATTTACGAAGCATAAAAATCCTTTTTCGCCGTCCACGTGTGCGTAACACTCGTTCGCACCTGCGTCGGGCGCGTCGCCCACACGGTAAACATATCGCCACGAATCGATGTTATCCCTGATAAATTTAAGCCATTTTTTCATAAAGGCTTTGCGCTTCGGATAACTCTTCACGGACGAACGCTCGAAAAACGTTCTGAGTTCGCCGAGGCAGATATTCGGCGTTACGGAAAGCCCTTGCAGAAAGCTATACTCGAAAAAACTCTCGTCGTCCACGCGCGAATGTCTGAACGCATAATATTCGCAATTCGTGAACGCAGTATACGGCACGAAATATTTTTCGTGTACGGTGACCATTTGTTCTCTTCTGCAATCGCCGTAATACTTCAGACAATTGAGCGTCGACTCGTATTTTCTCGCGTGCGGGTCGGTTAAATAAACGTTCGGGTTATACCACAAAAGTTTGGGCATAAACTCTATCCAATTCCCCGCGTTGGTCCAGGTCATGAAGTACGGCGAAACGGCATTCAACTTCTCCATAAACCGCGTAAGTCCCCGTATAAGTCGATAAACAGAGTTTTTTGCATGTCCATGGGTTTCGTCCGTACAAGGCACGTAACAGTTTCCGTCGATGCAGATCATCTCTTCGCCGTTGCGTTTCACCGATCGAACGATCGTGTCTTCGAGCATTTTCACCGTTTTATCCGAGCCGTAACAAAGATAATATCTCTCGCCGTTTTCGTTCATAGCGAGCATCTCCGGGTCCTTCGGGTGGCGGTCGTGATAGTTATAATGCCAGCAGTTGAGTTCGAGCGCGGTGACGTAATCGCCGACGCGCACGCCGATTTTTTTGCCGAGTTCGACAATCTCTTTAAGATTTTTTTCGCTCGAGCCGTCCTCTTCCCAGTCGAAATACCCCTCGAAAACCTGATAATATTCAATGCCGAGTTCGGCACAGAGTTCCACCTCTTTTTTCAAAGTTTCCGCGTCGAGAGTGAGCGTGGGATTATCGTACATAGAATAAAAAATTCTGCCCTCTCTCACGTCGCACATGCGGTTCGTTATGCACGTGGACGAATAAATCGGGCGCGAACCGTTGAATTTTTCGGGCATTTTCGCCTGCACGTATTCGCTCATCGCCTCGATTTCCGCAATGTCGAACTCGCCCGACCTGCGCCCCGTTAAAACAGCCGCGCCGAACGTGACGGTGTGCGGAACGTATACGTCGCCCGCGCAAACCTTATCGTAAGGGTCGCAACCGACCGAGAGAAAATCGCCGTTTGCGGTAATTTTGCTGTAAGGAAAATCGAACGAAGCAAAAAAAGACACTTCGCCGCACCTGAAAAAGGCGCAGATATCCGATAGGTTGGTCTTTGCGACGATTATTTCGTCGTAGCCCGACCACGCGCCGTTAAAATAGGAATATTCTTTGATTAAGCCCGCCGTTTTTGCGGTAAGAGTTACCCCAACGGTACAATCGCGGACTATCGGAACGATGTTGAAATCCGCGCTAATGCCGTTGCAGCCGAAAAGATTTCCGTCAAAAACAAGGCTTTTGCCAAGCGCGGAAACGACCATTTTATCGCTTTGTTTGCCGCCCGCGCCGTTATCTGTTTTGCCGCTTTTTAACTCGATTTTTACTTTGTTTAAAAACGGTTTGTCGTAATTTGCGTTTAATTTCATATCATTATGCTTTTCGGATTGCTTCCGTTTCGGTTTTTTTAACGTTTTTCAACGTTTTTTTCAATCGTTTTTTTCAATCGTTTTTTCAACCGACAATCCGAGTTTGAATTTTAATTTTTCGCGCGGGAGAAGAACAGCCATTTCCCCGCGTTTTTCCGCATTTTCGGGCGAATCGTAACGAGCCGAACAAGGTTCCAGTCCGACGCACCTCGCGCCGTTGAAATAATCGTCGTTCACCCAGATTCCCGCAAACGGCAACCCCTCTACGTCAATCATAAAAGCGGGCTTGCCCTCCGGCCTGAAACCGACGGCATAACCGCCGCATTTTGCAGGGAAATACAATTTGTAACAGCGTTTTTCGCCGCGCTGCGCGGGAAAATCGAGCATTTCTTCCCGAAGCGGTCTTTTCGTTTCGCCTTGCGGAAAAGTTGCGGTAGTATCGAAAAACAATTCCGTTTCGTCGCCGGCGTTAGTCTCGTTGCCCGCGTTGGTTTCGTTATTCACGTTGGTTTCGTTATTCGCCCTGAAAGGAACGATGATCTTTCCGCCGTTTTCCGCATTCACGAGGCAATGCGCCGCGTAAAGGCACGGCAAAGGCTCGCGCCCCGTGTTTTCGATTTCGTAAGATATTTCCAAAGCGTCGCCGTCGCCTTTTCCGATCGTCTTTTCGATCCGATAACCGAATTTTTCCGAAACGAATTTCATCGCGATTTTTTCGCCGGTTATTCCGCCTGGTTTTTCGTCTGCTTTTTCGCCGGTTGTTCCGTCTGGTTTTTCGTCGATAATTTCGTAAGCCCACGGCATTCTGCAAACTTCGCCGTGATCGGGATAGGTTTTGCCGCCCGCTCCCGCACAGGGGTCGATCGTCGGAAACATATCGTCGAACCCGGCGCATTCGCAAGCCACGTAATCGCCCGCTTCTCCGAGCCGCAAAAACGCCGGCGACGGATTCTGAAGAAGGTATTCATAGCCGTCCGCCATAAGCGAAGCGAGTTTGCCGCCCTCGCCCGGAAGAAACTTCGCCGAGATGCTTCCGAAGCAAATCTCAACGGCAAAAACCCCTTTATAAGTCGATAAACGCACCATTTTTATATCGAACAGCCATTATGGAAGATAGCGTTTTGTGGCTATGTGATGTATCTGTTTGCACATCGTGAAGCCCTCGACGTAACCCGTGTCGCACTGAAGTCCGCGTGTGCGGGCGAAGTTACGAACGGTTTCCACCATATCGAAATTATCGTGAACCTTAAGCCATTCGATCTGGCTTTTATGGTGCTTATACATCTCGATTTTCGTGTCTATCGTGTCGGTTATGTCGACGAACTCCTCGGGGAACGAATTGACCATGAACGTGTTTTCCATATAATATATCGGCGTGTATCTGTCGAATTCGGGATAATCGGACGGATAATGATTGACCGTCGCCGCCATCGTCGCGTCGAAAACTATCGTGCTTGTTATGCTGTGGTCTACCATATATTCGTGCTCGCCGTGAGTGATGATGAAATCGGGCTTCACCCTGCGGATTATGTCCGAAACCTTTCTCACGCCCTCGTCGTAATCGCGACGGACGAACATGTCGTCAAGCCCGAGACAAACATATTCCGCGCCGATAACAGCGGCGGCTTTTTTCGCTTCCTCGAGCCTTACTTTAACAATTTCCTCTTTGCTTAAAATCTTATGCCCCGCGCTTCCGTTTGCAAGCGTGACCATCGTCACCTTGTCGCCGCGCTTAGCGCATTTCGCAAGCGTGCCGCCCGCGTTGATTTCGAGGTCGTCGGGATGACAACCTATAGCCAGAACGTTCATATTTTTCCCTCCTTACTTCGCATTTCTGCGATATTTGTTCAGAATTTCCTCGTTGAGTTCCACGCCTATGCCCGGAACGCTCGGAATAGTCACGTTTCCGTCCTTATCGAGCGTGAAGTGATGCTTCACGAGGTTTTTGCTCAGCACCGTTTCCTGCGCGCAGTATTCGAGCATGTCCGCGTTCGGAATCGCCGCGATGAGTTGCAACGTCGCGCCCATAAGTATGCCCGTTTTGAATGCGTGCGGAATGAGTTTTTTGCCGCGAAGTTGCGCCATGTCCGCAATCTTTTTAGCCATGGTGATTCCGCCGCAGCGGCTCATGTCCGGCTGAACGATATCCACTTTGCCGTTATCGAGCATATCCTTGAATTCGTACATGGTTCCGAATTCCTCGCCCGAAGCGAGAGATATATTCATATTGTCCGCAAGTCTGCCGAAATCTTCCGTCCTGTCCGGCGCGAAAGGCTCTTCAAGCCAATATAACTTCTGTTTTTCGTATTCCTTCGCCACTCTGAGCGCGTATTTGTAGTCCGTCCAGCGCATTCCTATGTCTATCATAAGCCTTGCGTCGTCGCCGACCGCTTTTCTGCAATATTCGACGAGTTCCACGTCCTTTTTCTCGCTTTCTCCGAGCGCGCCCCAGCCGAATTTGTAACCGTGATAATTGCAATCGGCTTTGTGATGCGCCACGAGTTCGTCGATCTCCTTTTTGCTGCCCGGCATAAGAACCGAACAGTAAGCGGGGATTTTTTCGCGGAATCTTCCGCCGAGAAGTTTGGAAACGGGCAAGCCGTATTTCTTTCCCGTTATATCCCAGAGCGCGATATCTATTCCGCTCATCGCGTGGATGCCGACGCTCCTGCGCGTGTAATAATAACTATAATAATACATTTTGTACCAAAGGTACTCGATATTCGTGGGGTCTTCGCCCATAAGAATGGTTTTCAAGCCCCTGCACTGATCGTGCGAGGACGGCGCTTCGACGATCGCCTTGACGACTTCGGGCGCGCTGTCGACTTCCCCTACGCCCGTTATTCCCTCGTCGGTGTGAACCAGCACGACAGCCGTGTCCTGGCTGCCGTCGCCGATCATTTTCACTTCGTCTTGTCTTACCACTATCACTTCTACGTCTGTTATTTTCATTGCCTTTCCTCTCCTCTCTTAATTAAATTCAATAACTGCCTTTATAAGTTCGTTATCGTGCTGTTTATACAATTCGAACGCCTTGTTTATCTCGTCGAGTTTAAACCTGTGCGTTACGAATTTGCTTATGTCGATTCGCCCGTCCGCAATCATTTTCACGAGCGGATACCAGGCTTTGGTGTTCCCCACCGCGCCGTAAACCGTCATCTCTTCGCAGATGAGTTTTTTTATCGGGAGCGTAACCGTTTCGCCGTCGCCGGGGATTCCGTAAAGAATTATTTTGCCGCCCTTTTTCGTGTATTCGGGCATCGCCGTTATCACTGCGGGCGCGCCCGTCGCCTCTATCGTCACGTCGGCAAGGTCGCCGCCGTTAATCTCTTCGAGTTTTGTTTTCACGTCCTCTTTAAGGCAATCGATGACGTCCGTCGCGCCGAACTTCTTCGCGCGTTCCGCGTTTTTTTCGCCGCGGACCATCGCCACGACCTTCCTTGCTCCGAGCGACTTTGCGACCGTTATGAACGCAAGCCCCGCAGGGCCTACCCCCGCGACGAAAACCGTTCCGCCGAAAGGCACGCCTATCCGCATAAGCGATTCCGTGGGGCAGACGGTGCTTTCGAGTATCGCCGCGCTCTCGTCGTCAACCTCGTCCGTTATCGGAACTATCGCTCCGACGGGAACTTTGACGTATTCCGCATAACCGCCGTGGTGAGGATAATAACCTATTTCGCCGCTGTCCTTGCAGATATACTGTTTTCCCTCGCGGCAATATTCGCAATGCCCGCACCCGAGCGACGTGGCGACGACGCATCTCTGCCCGATCGCTATATCCTTTCTCTTCGTGTTTATTCCGACCACTTCGCCGCAGATTTCATGCCCCTGAACGTTCGGCGGCTGACCGATTCTCAGTTTGCCGCTGATAATATGGTAGTCGGTTACGCACACGCCCGCCGCGCGGACTTTTAAAAGTGCTTCTTCCTCGCCGATTTCCGGAACGGGCAACTCCTCGATTCTCACGTCGTTATCGCCGTACCACACAGCCGCTTTCATCGTCTTTTTTTCTACTGTTTTGTCTGCCGTTTTGCTTATTGTTTTGTCTGCCGTTTCGCCTGCCGGTTTTGCCGATTTGTCCGTTATTTTCATTCGGGTTCAACCTCCTTATCTCCGAAACGGATTCCGCTCACGTTTTCCATAAGTCGTTTATAGCCCTGCGGGAACGTCGCTTTGTCCGCCTTTCTCAGATCCGCCATCATCGAAAACTGAATTTCTTTCGCCGCCGCGTATTCGCCCGTTGCCACGGCTTTATAAAGCGCGCATATCTTCTCGGGAAAAATCGTAGCGAAAGCCGTCATGCTTCCGCTCACGCCGCCGACGAGCGCGGGGAACAAAATATCGTCCGTTCCCGTCAGCACAGAAACGTCCTTGCCGCGCGTTTCTTCGATCATATGCTCGATTCGCTTCATATTCGCGCTGCTGTCCTTGATGCCGATTATGTTTTTATGCTCGAACAGCCGGTAAATCACGTCCATTTCGATTTCCTGCGTGAAGAACGGAATGTTATAAAGTATCACCGGCAGCGGCGAAATGTCCGCTATCTTTTTGAAATACTTTTCTCGCTCGCTCACGGTATATTCGAAATAATACGGCGGGCAGATAAGCACCGCGTCCGCAAGCATATCCGCCGCGTGGCAACATATCCTGTAAGTGTCCGTCACGTTGCCGGTACACGCGCTGACAACGAGTTTTTTGTTCCGCGCTTTGTTTAAAGCCGTGAGTTCGACCATTCTTTTCTGCTCGTCCGGCGACAACTGAATAAACTCGCTCGTGCTTCCGTTCACAACGTATCCCGACAAATCGGTATCGTTCAGTCTTTTGATTTGCTTCACGAACGCTTCGCCGTCCACGGTTTCTCCGTCAAACGGCGTCATCAACACCGCATACGGTCCTTTGATTTTCATTTTCTTCGTCCTTCTTTTAAAATTTTTATCATTTTCCGCTTATATAACTTTTCGATTATATAACTTTTCATTTTCCGATTATATAACTTTCGGGGTCGGCGAGCGGCATAAAATCGTCGAACAGATCTTCCGCGCCGCTCTCGCTTAAGTAAAAATCGTTTTCGAGCCTTATTCCGAATCCGTCGTAAAGCCCAGATTCGATAGCGTAAACGTTTCCGCTTTTAACCTTTCTCTTTTCTCCTGCGATAAACCGAGGCTCGGCGATCGGCGTTTTGTCTATCAGATGCCCCGCGTGATGAACGAGCGTTTTTCCGCTTTTTTCGTAACAAGCGTTTACCGCTTCGTATATCTTTCCTGCTTCAGTTCCGCCCTTAAGCATGGCTTTCCCGACCGAAATCGTCGAATTAATCAACTTATAGGCGGACTTCTGCAAGTTGTTTGTCTCGTGAACGAAAAACGTTCTGCAAACGTCGCTCCACCGCCCGTTGTATTTTACGCTGACGTCGAATATGATCGTATCGCCCGCTTCGGCACGCGCGCCGAGACTCTTCCCGTCGATATTTACGGTATCTTTGCCGATTAAAAAATCGAATTCCGTTTCGAACGCGCCGAGACTTTCCTCCAGCGAACGGAAAAAAGGTTTCAGGAGTTCTTTCCCGCTCTTTCCGTAGCCGAACCCCGCTTTGAATGCTCCGAAGGCTTTCGCCGTGGCGCACAGTTGTTTTTCAAGTTCTTTAAATCCCATTTTTCACTCCCAGCGCCTGAAAAACCGGCGCGGCGTTCTATACCCTTTTATTTTCGCCGTTAATCGATATATAGACGGGTATTTGGGGAAAATCGCTTTCAAAACGATAATCCGCTCCGCCACCGGAAAAATCGACTTCGAGCGAGAATTTGCCATATAAACACCGCGCGTTTTTCAAAACGATTTTGTTGCCGCATTCCCGCCACGCGTCGGGAATGCCCGCCAGTAAAAACAGCGCGCCGTCCTTTTCAAAATACAGCATATATCTCGTGCGCATCAAAAACCATGCCTGCTCGTGAGTTTTGTGCGGCGTGGCGAGGAAATAATGCTCCCAGAAAGAATACGTTTCCCTGTCCGCTAAGGTGGCGAAAGCCGTGTAATATTCCTTTAAAAACGCCTTCCGCTCGCCGCGGAAAAGATTTATCATCGGCACGAGGTTATAATACGGCTGCGAAAACGCGGTATTGTCCTCGAAATAACTGTCGGAAAGATATTCGATTATCCTCGTCGCATCGTCCGATTCAGGCGCAAAAACGCCGTAATAAACCAAAAAACCGAGCGACAAAAGCGAATCTTTAAGGTTATGCGCCGCATGCGTGAAACAACTTTCGCCCTCGAAATGCAGCGAGCAGGCGCACCTGCCCTCCGCCCACGGAGCGACCGCGGGCGTCCACCTGCCGTCTTTAAGCGGAACGAGCGGCGAACGTTTCAACGCCGTTTTATACGTCTTTCTTATGTTTTCCGCAAGTTCTTCGGCATAACGTTTCACCCTTTCGGTTTCGTCTTTTTCCGCACCGAAAGCCTCATACACCTCGGCCGCGCCGCGCAGACCCGCATAAGCGAAAGCGTTAAGAGCGTACGACCGGAAAGTATCTTCGGGGTCGGCGACTTGTCCGTCTATCATTCCGTAGCCGAACGGCTTGTCGTTTTTGTTTCTGTCTATCCAGCCGAGAACATAACTCGTCGCTTTTTTGATCTTTCCGAAGTTATCCGCCAACTGCTTTTTATCGCGCGAGTAGGCGTAATGCAGGCTCTCGTTATAAAGAGTCGCGCCGTTTTCGAGCATATAGCCGCAGATATTCTGAATAAATCCGTTTTCTTTTTCGCGTTCGAAGAAGAAATTCAGACATTTCCCCGCCGCTTCGCTCTGCCCTGCGCTGTCCAGGAACTGAATTATCGGCGAACTTTCCGAGCCGATGGGCGGATAAACGCCCGCGCAGGGTGCGAAAACGTTTCCGCCCCGTTCGCCGAAACACGAGCCGAGGAGATGGAAAAATCCCGTTTTCACGGCGTTTTCTATCCGCTTTTCCGGCAAGCATAGTTCGGCTAAATCGCCGAGTTTCTCCCGCCAGACTTTTTCGGCTTCGGATAAGCGTTTTTCAAAATCCTTTTCGTCGAATTTGTCCGCAAAACTCTTCTCCACGGGTTTGAAAAACAACAGTATATATATGTCTTTCTTTTCGCCCGGGGCGAGAATGAACGCTCTTTCCGCGCCGTTTGCTTTTTCGCCGTCCGCCGTAACGCGCATAAAAACGCGACCTTTATAAATTCCGTAGCCTTGCGAAACGACTTCGCCGGTCTTGTCCGCCTCCGCCATAACGGGCGTGTTGATCTGCGGCAGCCTGAAATACGCCGTGGCGCAGGTTTCGCCGTTGTTCGCCGCGGAAAGTTTCACTCTGAGAACGGTCGGCGCGCTTTCGAGTTTTTTCGCCGCCGACTTTTCCTCTTCCGTGAGCGAATTTGCCGCGCTGTGAAGCATGGCGTTAACGGAGTTCGTGCCGCCGTCCGCCGCGTAATCGGTTTCGGAATCGCAGAACGCCGTCATAGAATAATCGATTCCGCCGTCCGGGAGTTCGGCGATAAGGCAAGGATAATAACCCTTATAATTTCTGCGTCTGAGGTCGTCGCGCGCGCCCATGCCTCTGCCGAACGAGTATCTGTAAACCACCCTTTCGGCATCCGCGTCGAAATCCACTCTGTCCCAGTTTTGCCGCGGGATAAAATAATCGTAAAGATCGAAATGTTGTTTTTCCTCGATAGGAAAACCCCTGAACCCGGCTTCCCACAAATTTACGTTTCCGGAAACGGATAAAAACGTGGGGCACCGCCTCGACGGGAGTTTTTCTGCCGACGAAAAAGACGTTTCTTCGTCCGATTCGAATTTTCCGATATCGGTTTTCAGCCCTTTCGCTTCTATTGCCGATTCGATTTCGTCGTAACTTCTTTCGTCGTCGGAAGTCGTTACGATAACGCCCTCTTCGGGATAATAAACGGGCATTTTTTTGTTAACCGCATAAGCAAAAAAAGCGAAACCGCTTTCACCGCGTTCCGCTTCCAGGACGCATTCCTTTCTGCCCTTTTCACCGCCGTCCGAAACGACGATTTCGTCGCCGCCCGCAATGCTCTCAACCGAAAGAATTTCGCCGTTAATCGCCTTATAGAGCGACTTTCCGCATTTATTGTATAAAATTTTAAGCCGCCGCGTAATCAACCTTTCAGCCCTCCGATGTTAACGTTGTTAACGATGAGTTTCTGCGCGAAAGTGTATAACAGAACAGCCGGAACGACGGAGAAAAGCATAACCGCGAAAAGTTCGGGGTAACTTACTTTTCCGTATTTGTTCGCTTCGACGAGTCCGTTGAGACCGAGCGCGAGCGTAACTTTTGACGGAGCGTACATATAGAACGTGAAATATTCGTTCCATATGCCGAGAATGTTAAGAATCATTATCGCGGAGAGCGACGGCATAGCCATCGGCATCATTATCTTCAAAAACACGGTGTAATGCCCCGCGCCGTCGATCTGCGCCGCCTCGGCATAAGACCAGGGCAGGTTTTTGAAGAACGCGTAAAGATAGATGAACCCTGTGCCGAACCCGCTGCACGAGCCGATCAGAATCCCGATGTACGTGTCGTAAATTCTCAGGTCGTTATACAGTTTGTAGGTTGCCGCCATCGCGCCGACCGCAGGAATAAACATAAGCATGAGGGCGAAAATGTATAAGAATTTATGCCCCGGGAAGTCGTACTTACTGATCGCATAGGCGGTGCAGGACGAGAAAAACGTGCTTATGATCGTGCATGCGAACGAGAAAAACAAACTGTTGCCTATCATCCCGAGGACGTTCACGCCGTTATATTCGAGCGCGAAACACTTCTCCCAGTTACGGAACGTGACCACCTGCGGCAAACCCCAGATGTTGTTAACGAATTCTTTTCTCGTTTTGAACGTGTTGATAAAACACCACACGAAAGGCGCTATCATCGAAATTGCGTAAAGCATGAATACCGCGAACGCTATCCCGATGAAGATTTTTTCGGCTTTTCCTCTGTATATTTTTTCTTTGCGGGGCTTAAGATAATAAGTTCCGCCGTTACTTTGTTTGCTCACTGATTTTCTCCGATAAACTTCTGTTCGGCTGCGGCGGCGCGATTCCGCGCCGCCGCAGCCCGCATCCCTGATTTTAATTATCCGATTTGCGTTTTTTCATAACGACCGCCGCCGCCAGAAGAGCCGCGATACCCGCAAATCCGAGGCTTACGGACGACCCGCAACCGCCGGACGAACCGCTCTCTTCGGTATTTCCGCTGTCGGACGAGTCTGTGCTTTCGCCCGCATCGGCAACGGTTATTTCTATCTCGTTGCTCGCTTCGGAGTTTTTAAGCACCCATGCGCCGCTGCCCACTGCTTTTACGGTTATTTTGTGCGTTCCTTTTTCGCTCACCGTGAATTTTCTTTCGGTCTGAACAGCCTGTTCCACGCCGTCAACGCTTACGATATATCCGTCCGCGCCTTTAACCGCCGCCCAGACGACCGTGTTTTCGCCGTCCTTTTCGATGACGGGCGCGGCAAGTTCGAATTTCTCGTCCGCGATTTCTCTTCTGTCAACGAATTTAGCGACGTTTTCCTCAACTTTTGCCGTGTCGGGGTCGTCGACGGGGGTTATGCGAAGATTATCGAAACTCTGGAAGCAGCCTTCGTCCGCCGAAATTCCGAAATACCCGTAAGTATCCTCCACCGTCCATTCGCCGCCCTTGACGTAATTGTCCTTGTTGAAGGCAACGTCGGTGATATTCTGCGTGTAAAGCGTGATTTTGTTGTTCGCAACGACGAGTTTAACTGCCGTGACGATATCTTTCTCTGCGTTGTAGAACGTCTCTGCCGACGCAAAATCATAGTTTCCGTTATATGTTCCGGCGGAATAATCGTTCATTCTGATAAGGTTGATATCCGGATAATAAAGGATACTCACCATATACGAATTGAGATTTCCGGCGTAAGCGTTGGAGGCAACGCACATCGCGAACGTTCCGTTATAACCGCCGTTTTTGAGTTCGGCGGGTACGTCGTGCTTCTGAATGTAATCGAACTCTACGATATAGTCCGAATAAGCCTTTTTAGTGGATAAATACGCCCACATTCCCGCGCCGTCGAAGTTGAATCTGCCGCCGTCGAACGTGATGCCCTTCGCTTTGGAAGGATCGGCGAGATAAAGGGCTTTGTCGCTTTGCATCACCCACACGTCATCGTCGATGAAACCGGTGTTGAAGTTGTTTGCTATTTCGCCGCCCTCGGAAGCCTGATAGGTGTATTTGATTATTTTCAGCGATTTGTCGACAATGACTTTCGTTGCGCCCTCTCCGCTGCCGGCGACAACGAGATATCCGTCGAAATCCACGTTTTCGAACGTGAAGTTTTCCGTTCCGACGGTTACAACGAGTTTTTTGCCTTTAAGTCCTTCCAGCATTACCGACGTTTCGCTTCCCACGAGGTTAGCCGCGAGAGTTTTATCCTCTTCGCCGAGCGCGAGATGCGATTTGCCTTCCGCGTCGAGATAGAAATGAAGATACGCACCTTCGGCGAGCGGGGAATCCTTTTGGGGAAGCCCCAGACCGAAACCGAATTTGTTGCCGAGCGAATCGAAATAAAGTTTGCCTTCGAGCGTGAAAATCTTCTCGCTCTTTTCGTCCGTCTCAATCGGTTTTTTAAGAGCCATTCTGTGCGCTTCGTCGGTGTTTTCGGAAACAAGCCCCGAAGCCTTGATCAGTTTTAAAGCGCTTGCGTAAACCTTTTCGTCGTCGGCTACGTCCGATTTCCATTCGCCGTCGAAGTCGCACCCGAAAAGAGTTTGTTCCTGAGTTACCTCGAGATTGTCTATCTTAAGAAGACCCCAGTCCGCAATGCCGAAACGCATTTCGCCTTCCGCATACTCGGCGGGGAACGCGTCCTTAATGTAAACGACCTGATTGTTCAGCGAAACGCGGATTATGCCCTCTTTCATGAACGTGAAGGTCATTCTGCCCGGCGCAAGGCTTAACAAAGCGAAGTTTGCCCTCTGCTCGACGGGAACGGTGCAAGCCTTGTCGGCAAAGAATCTCTGGACTCCTTCCGCATAATTATAATGGCAGGCAACCGCGCCCTGATGAACGTAAGCGTAATAATCGTTCTCCGTCTGGTTGAACGTAGCGATGTTCGCGCTTGCGGGTTCGATGATTGCGTAAAGATTTGTGTAATAATCCGTGCCGTTGCTCGCTTCCGCCGCCTCAAGAATATCGAACGACACCGTAACGTCGCCCTTTGAAAGGTCTTTGGTCGCGTATGCTTTGATTATCGACGTTTCGCCCGACCCCGTTTTGTTGGTTGCGTAATAATTCTTCTCTGCGGGAACTTCCGGCTCGGGATCTTTATCTTCTCCGAGTTTTCCGAGTTGAACGTAATTTTCCGCATAGCACTTATCGTCCGCAGCGGTCGCCGAAGTCCATTCTTTGCCGAAATCGCAGGAATAAAGCGAGTTTTCGCCTTGTTTCAGTTCGAGATTGTCTATCGTGAGAACTCCCCACGCCGCAAGCCCGAAACGCATTTCTCCGCTCGTGTATTCGGCGGGGAAAGCGTCCTTGATATAAACCGTAACTTCGCCCGTTCCCCAGTTATACGTGATTCCGAGAACTCTTTCGGCGGTGTAAGTAAACGTCATTTTTCCGGCACCTAATCCGAAACTTATATAATCTCCCGAATAGACGTAAGGATCGGTGCAAGCCTTGTCCTTATAGAAAAGACCTTCGGGCTTGGAAACGTAATAGGAATAATCCGCGATGAGCAGATTCTGCTTCATATAAGCGTAATAATTTGCGGAGCCGTCGGGAGACATTTTAGAAACCGCGCCGTCTTTCGGTTCGATTGCGGCGTAAAGGTTAGTATAGTATTCCGCTCCGACGTTTCCTGCGGAAGCCGCGATAACGTCGAACGAAAGAGTTACGTCGCCCGCGGAAAGATCCGCCGTTTTATAAGGCTCGATAACCATCAATTCCCCGGCGGGTTTCGTCTTTACCTGCGGTTCGACGTCCTCTCCCGCATCGTTTCCACCCTCGCTGCTACCCTCGTCGGTAACCGTCTGAACGTTCGACGCGAAAAATTTGGAAGAATCCGCCTCTGCCGAACTCCAGCCCTCGCCGAAATCCGTTGCGACGGCGATTCCGTTCTGAAAAAGCGTGAGATTATCCACTTTGATATAGCCCCAGTTCTGGAACCCGAAGCGCATTTCTCCGCTCGTATATTCCGCGGGGAACGCGTCCTTGATATAAACGGTGGTTCCGTTCATCGTTGCGGCGATAACTCTTTCTTTTGTGAACGTGAAAGAGAATCTGCCCTCCGCAAGAGAATACCCGCAAAAATCCGCCGTCTGATTGACGGGAACGGTTAATTCCTTGTCCGCGTAGAATCTCTGAACGCCCGCTTCATAGTTATAATCGCAAACGAGCGCGCCGCTATGAAGGAAGGCGTAATAACCGGTTGCAGAACCTGCGGCGATTTTGCTTTCCGCTCCCGCCTCGGGTTCGATAATCGCGTAAAGGTGCGTGCCGTATTCGGTTGCCGAAACCGCCGAGTTGGCGCAGCCTAAAATATCGAACGAAAGGGTTACGTCGCCTTTGGAAAGGTCGGCTGTTTTGTAAGGCTCGACGATCATCGATTCGCCGGTGTCGGTGAGGTTCATCACATAAGGATCGCCCTTGCCGGTAGCCCACGTTCCTTTGCCCTTTTTGTCGAGTTCTTCCCATTCCACGATGTTGGGGTTTCCGCTGTCCATAACGATCTGTTCGGAAAGCGTTCGTTTCTGATAGGACGCGCTCGCAACCGGCGCGGCGTAAGCCCCCAGAAGCGCGGCGCTCACCAGAAGTGCCAAAAGTTTTTTCTTCATTGAATTTTCCTCCTTTTCGGTCTTAAGACCGGTTTAAAATTCGTAGGCCGGAAAGACCTTATCGAATAATTTTTTGAAACCTATGATAAGCGGCGTGCCTATAAGCGTTATTATCATTCCGAGCGTCGCGCTCTGCGTGAGATCGGTTCCGCCGCCTTTTATGAACCTTATGGAATACATTGCCAGCGTTTGCGTCGCGCCGTCCGGTCCGCCGTTCGTAAGAAGTTGCACGGGCAGAAAGTATGAGAAGAACACCTGAACGCTAAGTAGCAGCATCGTGGAAATCGTTCCGCCGATAAGCGGCACTTCTATGTGCCACAATTCCGACCAGAAACCTATTCCGTCGATTTTCGCCGCCTCGATAAGTTCGCTCGGAACTCTCGCCATCGCGCCCGACAAAAGCAGGACGTTTCCGCCGAAGCCTACCCACACGCAGTAGGTTATCATCAGTATCCACGCCGTTTTTTCCGTGCCGAGCCAGCCCTCTTTGGGGATAATCTTTTCAAGCCCTATCCACTTCAGGAACGGATTGACGAAGCCTATGGTGGAATCGAACATGAAGCGGAAAACCATTACCAGAACGACCACGGAAATGATGGACGGAAGTTGGAATATTACCCTGAAAAACAGAGTGCAAGGCATTTTCTTGTGCAGAAAATAAGTGAGGATCACGGAAAGCGGCAACAAAAAGAAATTGTTGAGAATCGTGAACACGAGCGAGTTTCTGCACGAAAGCAGAAGCCCGCTTCCCTCAACCGTGAACGCCTTGAACATATCTTTATAATTTATAAAGAAGTCTCCGAAATTCCAGACGTAAGAGTCTATGTCCGCCTTATACGTTTTGAACGACAACAGCACCGCATTCAGATTCACGTAAAGGTTGAACATGCAAAAGTGAATGATTGGAATAAGCAATAACGACCCCGCGAACAGCCATTCTATTCTCTTCTTCTGAGTCAGTCTGAATTTTTTCATTATGATTTCGACCTTGCTATCGTTTTTTCCCATTCCTCCCAGTTTTCGAGCGCATAACTATATTCTCTTAAGCAGAATTCCTCGGGTGTTACGCCCTTTGCCTTAGGTCCGTTGATGAGCGAGGGGAAGGGGTTCGTCGTGTTGAGGAAGCACTGCGTAAAGCCGAAGGTGTACATATCCGCGCGGGAAGTTTCGAGCCAGTAAGTTGCGCCTCTTTTCACTTCGATGCAACTCTTGGTGAACTCGGTGAGTTCGTCCCACACGGGCGTTACGTCGTATTCGAACGGACGGAGCGTGCCTGCGTATTTGGTGAAAAGAAGAAGCATATCGTCCCTCGAAATGAACGTGAGGAACTTCTTTGCCGCGGCTTTCTGCGTCGCGCCGGAAGGAATTATCGCATAGTCCGGCGAGCAAGCCATCGAATATCTTTCATAAGTTCCGTCGGCGTTCTTGCGGGCGGTGTCGAGATAAGGCGCTTCCATGAGCCTTACCTGGAATCCCTCGGGCATGTCGTCCTTCATTTCCGTTTCCATCCAACTTGCGTTGGGGATCA
>JALETB010000017.1 GCA_022781715.1 Clostridiales bacterium
GAGGAAGAAGAGGACGACTTCGATTATCCCGACGCCGACGAATCCGACTTCGAGGACTTCGATGAATCGGAAGAAGACGAGGAAGAAGAGGACGACGAGGAAGATTTCTGATTTCCCCGATCCGGAAATTCTGCCGGTTGTCAAAGTCATGCCGTCTCGGCTGAATCATACCGGTTCGGTTGAGTTGTGTAGTTTCGGCCAATCTACGCCGTTTCGGTTAATTTACGCTGTTTCGGTTGAATTATGCCGTTTCGGTTGACCGGATAAAAATTTTTTGATATAATCGAATTACAATTTTAAATCGTTGCGAAAAAGAGTAACGCTTTCGGGTTGCCCCGTTTCACCGCTCCGCTTACCTTATGTTTGCCTTGCGGAAAACGCGACCTGCGCGGCTACAGAGAGAAGACGGTCGGTGCGAGTCTTCGCCGCAAAAGCGCGAAGTGCGTTTCGCTGTCAAGAGGGGTTAACAGCCTTCGGCTCTCCGCCGTTAACGGAGTGATAAGGAAGCATTGCAAAGGCGTTTTGAAAAAAACGACCGCCGCGCAGGGCTTTGAAGAAAAGTGGAACCACGTTACAGACGTCTTTTCGTATTTTACGGAAAGGCGTCTTTTTTTAGTCGCGACGCGACGCAATCATCTGCACCCGGTCGCCTGCGATTGCAGTCGACAATCGCAGGCGACCGGAAACCGAACTTTGACAGGAGAATCAGCGATGTTTTTTAAGGCTTTGCGCGAGGATATCGACTTTGCGAAAAAGAACGACCCCGCCGCAAGATCAAAATTCGAAATATGGCTCACATACCCGGGCGTTAAAGCGTTGTCACGTCACAGAGTGGCGAACTTTTTCTATCGTCATCACATGAAACTGCTCGCAAGCATGATAAGCAAGTTCGCGCGGTTTTTAACGGGCATAGAAATTCACCCGGCGGCTGAAATCGCGCCCGGCGTTTTCATCGATCACGGCGCGGGCGTGGTTATAGGCGAAACCGCCGTAGTCGAAAAAGGCGTGCTTATTTATCAATGCGTAACGCTCGGCGGCACGGGCAAAGATACCGGGCATCGCCGACACCCGGTGATAAAAGAAGGTTGCGTGGTTTCCTGCGGGGCAAAAGTTCTCGGCGGAATAACCGTCGGGGAATATTCAAAAATCGGCGCGGGAAGCGTTGTGCTTAAAGACGTTCCGCCCCACTCGACGGTAGTCGGCGTGCCGGGACGCGTGGTAAGAATAAAGGGCGAAAAACTCCCCGACAACAAGCCCGACAAGTGCGACCCTATCTTAGAAGAACTCTGCAATCTACGAGCGCGCGTGGACGAACTCGAAAGAAAACTCGGCAAATAATACATAATATATACAGTATATACATATGGAATTTCACAATACACAGAATTTCACACCAAAGGAGAACGAACAATGAGAATTTACAACACCCTTTCCGGAACGAAAGAAGAATTCATACCCTTACGCGGCAACAAGGTGAATATGTACGCCTGCGGCATCACCGTTTCGGGCGAGGCGCATATCGGACATGCATATCAGGCGCTGATTTACGATATTATCCGCAAATTTTTAATCAAACAGGGTTACGACGTGACCTACGCGAGAAACTACACGGACGTGGACGACAAAATCATCGCCCGCGCGAAAGAAGCGGGAATCCCCGCCGACGCTTACGCGAAAATGATGATTAAAAAAATCGATAAAGTAATGCGCGAAATGGCTATCGACGACCCCGATATCTGGCTTAAAGCAACGGACAACATCGGCAACATAATCGATTTCGTGTCCGAACTCATCAAAAAAGGGCATGCGTACCCCACTTCCAAGGGCGACGTTTATTTTTCGGTGGAATCGTTCGCGCCTTATGGCAGACTTTCGCACAGAAATCTCGAGGACGCGCTCAACGGCGTGAGAATCGAAAACGACGACGAAAAGAAAAACCCGCTCGATTTCGCTCTCTGGAAGAGCGCGAAAGAAGGCGAAATCTGCTGGGATTCCCCCTGGGGAAAAGGCAGACCGGGCTGGCACATAGAATGTTCGGCGATGAACGGAAAAGCGTTCGGCGAACAGATCGACATTCACGGCGGCGGCAGAGATCTCATCTTTCCGCACCACGAAAACGAAATCGCTCAGACCGAAGCGTTGACGGGCAAACAATTCGTTAAATATTGGGTTCACAACGGACTTATCAAGGTAAACGGGCAGAAAATGAGCAAGTCGCTCGGCAACAGCCTGCTTTTGTCAGACCTGCTGAAAGAATATTCCAACGAAGCCATTAAATTCGCTCTGCTCTCCACCAACTACCGCAACGACATAAACATTACGCCCGACCTCTTCCCCGAAGCCGAAAAACATCTCGCGGATTTTTACAGGGCGTTCGTCGAAGCGGAAAAAGCGGGCATAAAAATCGAGGGAGAATATCCGGAAATCGATAAAAATTTCGACGAGGCTATGAGCGACGACTTCAACACCGCGCTCGCGCTTTCCGAACTTTACGCGTATTTCAAGCAAATCCGCGCGCTCACCGCGAAGAAAGACCCGGCGGCGGGGCAAATGCTTTCGCAGATAAAAAAGACTTACTCTCTTTTAGGGCTTTTTGCGAAAAATGCCGACGAATTCGTGAAGAATTACGACAAGACGCACGAAGAACCCGTCCCCGACGACGTTAAAGCGCTGGCGGAAAAAATGCAAGCGGCAAGGGCAGAAAAGAACTACGCGTTATCGGACGAACTCCGCGCCGAAATTCTCGCAAAGGGTTACACCGTTATGATATCGAAAGACGGCGTTGCCGTAAAGAAAGCGTAACGACGCCGCAAAATCAAACCGGATGAATTAAAATTTGCTGTTTAATCGACTTATAGGCGTATATTTCCGCATTGATTACGCATATTGTCGTTATGGACAAAGAAGAAGAAATTATCAGAATAACGGACAAGTTGAGCCGCTCCGAACCTTCGGAAGTAGGTGCGCTGTTGAAGCAATTATTTTATTTAATCGGAAAATTTTAAATTTTAATTTGCCCCGGGCGGTTGCGTTTTCACGCAACCGCCCGGGGCTTTCTTATTTCAGACAAGAATAAAACAGATTATTTATAAATCGATTTGTCAAAATATTCTACAGCGTCATCTCGCGAAGAGGCGGCACTTTTTTATTGCTCAAAATCTCCGTTTCGGCAAAACGACAGCAACCTGAATTCGGGTTTAAAGACCCCTCTTAAAAAACAAAAAAGGGATTTTCGTTTTTTGATTGAATAATAAATTCGCAACGCGTTTAAGGAGAATTTTATGAGCCTTGTTTTATTCGACACAAGTTAGATAACGGTTTTCCCATTATTATTTTCAGGAGGATATTATGTCGTTTTTAGTTTTTATTATCTCATGTATCGCGGGAATAGTTTTCTTTGCTCCGTCGATTGCAAGTTTGTTTCACGGTGCGGCGATTAATGAAGAATTTTTAGAAATATCAAGAAAAACCAATGACACGGAATTGATTGACGCTTTTACTAAGTTAAAAAGAAACAACTTTCTTTACGCGCTGTTCGGCGCGGGCATGACCGTTCTTGCATTAATATTGGCTTTCGGAACGCTGGAAAAATATATGGTGGCAATTTTGCTGGGGTATTTTCTTATACCGACAATAATTTATTTCTTTTCTGTTTCGGAATACAAATTAAACACCACCAACACCGCTCTCGAGACAATACGCAATTCCAAAACGGGTAAAGCCACAAGGGAGGATATTTTTAATCTTATCGAAGAAGAAACACAATTCTGCGATAGCGGCATCAGCGACCTTCCGACGCACATCAAAAAAATGGCGGAAATCACAAAGTTGCTGTCCGACGGTCAATTTCTTTTTTCCGCGGAAGAAAAAGCGCAGATTGAATCGGAACTCGAAGCATTGAAAAAACGTATCGCAATCGTAACTCATCCGGAAAATCCGGAGAATATTGCAAAAGAAAAAACAATCAACGTCATACAAAAGGAGAACGATATGAAAAAAAACAAAACAAAAATCAAAAACTTCGCATTCGACGATTACAAAGAAACACCCTATGTAACCCCTATCGGCACAGTGATCGACGACAATTCTTTTTCGACTGCAGCGTATTGGCTGTATTTTGATCTTTTGATAAAGAAACCCGAAGAAATCGACAAACAAACTGAAAGCATCTTCAAATTAATGGCTGAATGTTTTAATTTGCTGAACAGTTTCGACGATGACGTCGACGACGAAGAAAAGGAAAAAATCATTCAAAAATCGCTTGCCATTATTGACGACGTTGAAAAAAGAAAACCGCTCGACGTTGACTGCACGATATATTCAAAAGACGACAAGTATTTCAAATGGCTTCAGGATTACTCTTTTGCAAATTACGCTCACGCCCTGTTGCTCGCCTATTTTAACAAAACCGTGGAAGCCGTCTACTATTATCTGAAAGGATTCAAAGCGCAAGGCTTTGGATCACGTAGTTTATTCTGCGATTATATGACCTATCTGACAAATAAAATACCAGCGTTTGCGGACGGAGAATATTTCAGAACGGATATCGCGGGGTTTTCTGAAGAAAACCCGATAGGCGAAGAATACGGAAATATGAACAATTTCGATATGCTCGAAATAGCCATAAACTATCTTGAATTTACAAACGGAGATACAATAGCGGCTACTGTCGGTACACATGGCAATATAGGATTTTTAACACGCATAGGAAGCGGAACGTCGACAAATGAAAAATTCCCTCGCCCTGTGGATATGTACGATACGTTTGTCATCACTTCCGACTTTAAGGTTAAAAAAGCGCGACTTTTCGTTTACGAATACTCGACATATACGCAGCCGAACGGCATTTATATCAACGAAGGATACAGATTAACCATAGACCCGAGAAAGTTGATAAAATAATCTTTTAATCGACTTATAGGCGCACTTATTGTTTAAATTTGCTCCGGGCGGTTGCGCTCTCACGCAACCGCCCGGGGATTAAAAAATCGGCTCGCCGCAAAATTTTGCGGCGAGCCGATTCACGTTATCTTAAATATTGCATTATTTCAATATTACGTTCATCGCGTCGGCAAGATAATTCCCGACGTTTTCGATTTCGCCTTTGTCGACAAGTTCGGAAAGTTCCGAAGTTATCGGAAGTCTGCCCAGAACCGGCAGCGAATACTCCGCCGCAACCTCTTCAAGTTTACTTTTCCCGAACGGATAAATTTTCGTTTTGCAGTCCGGACATTCGACGTAACTCATATTTTCGATTATCCCGAGAACATTTATGTTCATCATCTCAGCCATTTTCACGGCTTTGCCCACAATCATCGAAACGAGATCCTGCGGAGTTGTAACGATTACGATTCCGTCCACGGGGAGCGACTGAAACACCGTGAGCGGAACGTCGCCCGTTCCCGGCGGCATATCGACGTACATATAGTCCACGTTATCCCAATAAACGTCGGTGAAAAATTGCTTCACCGCGCCGCTTATAACAGGTCCTCTCCACACCACGGGGTCGCTGTCCTCGGGAAGAAGCAGGTTCATCGACATAATTTTTACGCCCTGCTTCGTTATGACGGGATTGATTTTTCCGTCTTCAGTTCCCGTCGCCTTTTCCGTTATTCCGAACGCCTTCGGAACGGACGGTCCCGTTATATCCGCATCCAGCACGGCGACCGACCTTCCGCTTCTTAAAGTGTTTACCGCAAGCAAATCCGTGACCATAGATTTGCCCACTCCGCCTTTTCCGCTCATGACGGCTATCATCTTACCGATTTTCGTCGAAGGGAGCGGTTTTGCCATAAAATCTTTTTTTTCGCAAGCCTGACCACAGGTTTCGCAGTCGTGAGTACACTCGCTCATCTTATCTCCTTTTGCGCGCCGATGCATGCCGAAAAACACTATTAATCGACTTATAGCGCGACTTTTATTCTTTTATTATGTTTCCGTTGCTGATTTTTATGTTGTTATAAAGTTCGTGCATAGGCACGCAGTCCGGCTCGGTACAGGTTATTATCGTCTGCATTTTTTTCGCCGCCGTCATTAAGTTTTCCCTTCTCGACTTATCCAGTTCGCTATAAGCGTCGTCCAGAATAAGCACGGGATACTCGCCGAAACGCTCCCTGAAAATCTCCGTTTCCGCAAGTTTGAGCGACAATGCGCAGGTGCGCTGCTGCCCCTGAGAGCCGTAAGTTCTCACGTCGATTCCGTTGACGCGGATTTTGAGGTCGTCTCTGTGCGGACCGACCGTGGTATAACCCAACTCGTAATCTTTTTCGAGCCGTTCCTTAAGCGCGGCGATAAGTTGATCGTAAATCTCCCCTTCTTCGCCCTCGTATTTATAGTCTCCCGAAACGGTCATTTCCTCCGCTCCGCCGGTTATGAGATAATGCGCTTCCTTTGCGTAAGGGGCAAGTTTCGCGATGTAAGCGTTACGTTCGCAAATCACTCTCGCGCCAGCGCTCGCAAGGCTCACGTCCCACACGGGGAGAGTTTCAAAAACCATTTCCCTGTCTTTTTCTTTCAGAAGATTATTCCTCTGCGTAAGTACTTTTTTGTACTTCTGCAAGGCGTAAAAATACTTGTTCGACATCTGCGAAAGGGAGATATCGAGAAAACGCCGCCTGTCCTCGGGCGTTTCCTGAATGAGTTTCAGTTCCGCGGGATTGAAAAAGACGGAATTGACGTTGCCGAGAAGTTCGCCGACCTTCGCCACGGGAACGCCGTTGATTTTAATTTCCTTGTTTCTATCGCGAAAAAACGCGATGTTCACGTTGATTTTGCCGAACGCCGAAATCGCTTCACCCTCTACAAAACCCTTATCTGCGCCCGCTAAAATCAATTGTTTATCGCGCCCGGCGCGGGGAGAATAACCCGTGCAAAGATAAAAAATCGCTTCCGCGCAGTTGGTTTTTCCCTGAGCGTTCGCGCCGCTTATGATATTCACGCCGTCCGAAAACTCAAACGTTTCCTCGGAATAATTTCTGAAGTTTTTAAGTTTTAACGATCTGATTACCATTACTTTCTCTCCGCAATTATTCCTCGGGTGCAATATGCCGTACATGAATAATGCACACGCGAAAACTATTATATATTCAAATTGCTTTTTTGTCAAACAAGTTCGGGAACTGCCCGCGGAGATAAAACAAAAAACTTTAAATTTTTTTTCGTCGGGTTTATCGGTTGATTTTTTTCTTCGATTAGTTTATTATATATAGTACTTTAATTAGCGTATTTACTTAACCTGCGAGAGGATAAACTATGGAAAATTACGAATTGATCTGGGAAAGGGCTTTGAAACACCTGAAAGTTTCCGTCAGCACGATAGCCTACTCCACATATATCGAACAATTGAAGCCCGTTGATCTTATAGGCTCCAAACTCATTCTGTCCACAAAATCGGAACTGTTCGCTTCCGAAGTCGCGAAAAGGCTCGTGGACAAGATAAGAGAAGCGTTGAAACTTGCGGGAACGGGCGTAACCGACATCAAACTTTACGTCGAGGGCAGCAACGAGGATTATCTCGCGAGAAAGGGCGTCGCGCCTGTTCAGTCGGAGATAGACTCCACGCCCATCAACCCCAAATACACTTTCGACACGTTCGTCGTCGGCTCCTCCAACCGCTATCTTTACGCCGCGGCTAAAGCCGTTGCGGAAAACCCGGCGGACAGTTATAACCCGCTGTTTATTTACGGCGGCGCGGGGCTTGGCAAAACGCACATAATGCACGCCATAGCGAACTACATAAAGCAGAACAACCCCTTGAAAAACGTGCTTTACGCCACGTGCGAAAAGTTCACGAGCGACCTTATCACGACTATCCGTCAGGGCAAGGCTTATTCGCAGGAAGGAATGGATTTCAGGAATAAATACCGCAACGTTGACGTGCTTATAATAGACGACGTTCAGTTTCTGGCCAAAAAGCAGTCCACGCAGGAAGAATTTTTCCACACCTTCAACGAACTTTACTCGCAGAACAAACAGATAGTTTTGTCGGCGGACTGCCACCCGAAGGAAATCGAACTGCTCTCCGACAGGCTGAAAACGCGTTTCGAGGGCGGACTTATGGCTCAGGTTCTCCCGCCCGACATCGAAACGAAAATAGCCATTCTCCAAAAGAAAGCCGAACTGCGCAAATACATACTTTCGCTCGACGTCGCGCTTTATCTTGCCGAAATTTCGGATAACGACGTGAGATCGCTCGAGGGAATGCTCAACAAGGTGATTTTTGCCTCGATGCTGCACGAAGAGCCGATAACGATAGAACTCGCCAAGGAAGCGTTGAACGAAAGCGCGCCGAGCGGCGGAGAAAAGGAAGTTCTCACCACGGATTCGATTATCGACGCGGTTTGCAATTTTTATAAAATTCAGCGTTCCGACCTGCTCGGGAAAAAGAAAACCAAAGAAGTTGTCGAGCCGCGCCAGATATGCGCGTATCTGATGACGGAACTTTTGTCTATCCCGCTCGTGACGATAGGTCAGGCTCTCGGCGGAAGGGACCACACCACGGTCATCCACGCAAGAGATAAAATTTCGGAACTCATCAAAGAAAACACGAGAGTGGACACCGAGATCAAAGATCTCAAAAATATGATTCTTAAAAAATAATGGATACGGAATTTATTGAAGACGAATTCGACGCCGTGGTGATCGGCGCGGGGCATGCCGGTTGCGAAGCTGCGCTCGCTCTCGCAAGAACGGGGATGAAAACGGCGCTCACCACCATAAACCTCGACAATATCGCTTTTATGCCCTGCAACCCCTCGATAGGCGGAACGGCGAAAGGACATCTCGTCCGCGAACTCGACGCGCTCGGCGGCGAAATGGGCATAAACGCGGATAAGGCGATGATGCAGATAAAAATGCTCAACCGCGGGAAGGGCGCGGCGGTTCAGTCGCTCCGCTCGCAGGAGGACAAAAGACTTTATCATTCGCTGATGAAACAAACGCTCGAAAACACCGACGGGCTTTATATTCTTCAATGCGAAGTCACCGAAATTCTCGTCGAAAACGGCGAGGTTTGCGGGGTTAAAACTTCTTTCGGCAGTATTTTAAAATGCAGAGCCGTCGTCGTTGCCACAGGCGTTTATTTAAACAGCAGAATCGTAGCCGGAGAATGGGAACAAAACATGGGTCCCTCAGGCTTCGCCCCCGCGACGAAACTCACCGACTCGCTCATAAAACTCGGATTCAGAGTCCGTCGTTTCAAAACGGGTACGCCTGCGAGAATAGACCGCAGGTCGATAGATTTTTCAAAACTCGAAATTCAATGCGGCGAAACGGAAATTTATCCGTTTTCTTTCATGACGGACAAGATTCCCGACAAGCAGGAGCCGTGCTACATTGCTTACACCAACGAAACCACCCACAAAATCATCCGCGACAATCTCGATCGTTCGCCTCTTTATAACGGCAGCATTTTAAGCACCGGTCCGAGATATTGTCCCTCTATCGAAACCAAAGTTATGCGCTTTGCCGACAAGGAACGCCATCAACTTTTTCTCGAACCCGAAGGCTACGACACCAACGAAATTTACGTTCAGGGGCTATCCACTTCACTCCCCCACGACGTGCAGAAGTCTATGTATAGGTCGATTATCGGGCTTGAAAACTGCCGAATAATGCGTTACGCATATGCGATAGAATACGATTGTATCGACTCGCTCGACTTAAAACCGAGCCTTGCGTTCAAGGCGATTCCGTCGATTTTCACCGCCGGGCAGATCAACGGCACGAGCGGTTATGAAGAAGCCGCCGCGCAGGGGCTTATCGCAGGAATCAACGCTTCGCTTTACCTCCGCAAAAAAGAGCCGCTCGTTTTGAAACGCGACGAAGCGTATATCGGCGTGCTTATAGACGACCTCGTTACGAAAGGCACGAACGAGCCTTACAGAATGATGACCTCGCGCGCGGAATACAGAATTTTTTTGCGGCAGGACAACGCCGATTCGCGACTTACCGAAAAGGGGCGCGCGGCGGGGCTTGTCAAGGACGACAGATACGAAAAATATCTTGAAAGGTGCAGAAAGATTGCCGAAACGACCGAAAGGGCATCGGTTAAAATTCCTGCGGCGGAATGTTCGGAATTCGTTAAAGAATACGGCTTCGGCGACGTTTCCGCTCCCCTTTCGCCGATAGATATGATAAAGCGCAACATTCCGCTCAAAGCGATTTGCGAAAGATTCGGGCTTTTCAAGGACTGTCCTTACGATATTCTCGAACGCGTTGAAACGGACGCCAAGTACGAGGGCTACCTCAAAAAAGGGCGCGAACAAATCGAAAAGGCGCAGAAGCTCGAAGAAAAGCGGCTGCCCGACGATATCGATTACGCGCAGATTAAAGGTCTCAGGCTGGAAGCGCAGGAAAAACTCAACGCAATCCGCCCCGAAAACATAGGTCAGGCTTCGAGAATTTCGGGCGTAAGCCCGGCGGACATAGCCGTGCTGATGGTTCACCTTGCAAGCAGAACTAAGTAATTAAGGTAATAATTATGGATAACGAACAAAAAAACGGTGCAAAAAAAGATACAAACGATAAAAAAGCCGCGCACAACTTGCAGAAAAAAACACCCCAAAAGCCGAAAGGGGCTAACGACGAATTCAAACGCAGATATTTCGATTATTACGACGACATCAAAATAAGCGACAGGCAGGACTGGTGAGATATGAACGACGCGTGCGAAAACTTGCCGGTCAAAGGCGTTTACAGGCATTTTAAAGGCAATCTTTACGAACTTTTATGCATTGCTACCGACAGCGAAACGCTGGAAAAAAAGGTCGTTTACAGGGCGCTTTACGGCGACGGCGGAATCTGGGTGAGACCGCTTTCTATGTGGAGCGAAGAAATTACTCTGCCGGACGGAACGAAAACTAAAAGATTTACTCTCGCAGAAGAAAACGAAAGACAATAACGCTAAAAGCGGGCGCATCCGATTTTCAATCGGCTGCGCCCGCACTCTTATTACGATTAAATTTTACTTCAATTCGAATCTCGCGACTCTCGCCCCGTAAGAATAGCCGTAAGCAAACGGTTCGACGGGGATACTGTTTTTCTTTACGCCCTTAACGCTTTTTCCGTTGTCGAGCCACTTTACCGAAACGACCTTTTTATCCGTTTTTATCGTTACGGTTCTGCCGCCCGCCAATCTCGAAACGTTGGGATCCGCGCTCATAGGCACATTTCTGATTACGGCGTAATAATACTTTCCGTCCGTCAGCAAATCGGCATTTTCGGCTTCTAATCCTGCAGAAACGGCGTCGTAAATAAAGCCCTTGTTCACCTTTATCCACTTGCCCACGGCGAGAAGATTCGCCTTTTCGCCTTCAGGGATGAGTCCGTTACCCATAAGCCCCGTGTTAAGAAGCAGATTGCAATTGAACTTGCGGCAATCGATAAGCATTTCCACGAGTTCTTTCGGCGACTTGACGCAGATATCTTCTTTGGTGTAACCCCAGTGATCGGTGAGAGCCTCGCACACTTCGCCGGCAAGCGGTTTTTCCGAGGTGTCGACGAAAAACGCCTTTCCGCGCTCAAAAGTTACGCTGTCTATCTCGCGATGTCCCGTTTTTCCGCATTCGCTCAATCCCGTGTTGTTGATAATCATCGCTTCGGGCTGATATTTTCTTATCGTGCCATAAAGGCGGTCCTCCTGCCA
>JALETB010000027.1 GCA_022781715.1 Clostridiales bacterium
AAATATTCCGCAAAATTTCGTCTGTAATTACCCGAAATATCGCGTTATGCCCGAAATTAAGGTGTATTATGAAGGGAAGCCTGTTATTTGCGCAGATGAGAAAAAAACGATTAAAATCGAAATAGTCAACCCCTACGATAAGGAAATCGGCGGTTTGCTGACGGTTAAGCCCTTACACGGAGTGAAAACCGAAAGAGAAGAAAAGACAGAAATCGCCACTTGTTCGTCCGTCATTTTCACGCAGGACGTTATCGGCGGGGCGGAAGATAAAGGAGTTTTAAGAGACGCGGTTATAGAGTTTTCGGGCGGGTTCGGCTCGGTTACCAAGCGTTTCGGATTCGCGCGGGCGGCTAAATATAGCGTTTACGGTCCGTTTTTCGATAATTACGACACGACGGTTTCCGATAAATGTCCGTTCGAGGGACGCATGCCGGACACTCTTTTCGAGATGTTCAACGGGTTCGTGAATATCGATAAGAAATATCTCGACGAAGAAAAACTCGGCGACGAAATCCCGGACGAAACTCTTTTTTCGGGCGAGGAGATCGTCGACATCGAATCGGCTGTCAATTACAAAGGTCCGTGCCTTGTTTATCTCGTGAGGGATTTTTGTCTCGACGAGGCGACGGACGCGGAAATAATGGTCGGAAACAACGCCCCGTATAAACTGTTTTTAAACGGGGAAATTATATCGCAGAGATCGGATTACCCCCTCTATATGCCGTTAAACGACTTAAAACCGATTCAATTAAAAAAAGGAAAGAACAGGCTGGTTTATAAAATAGCGCGGAGCGACAAGTTTAAATTTTCGTTGTTTTTAACAAAACTTCACCGTGAGGCGGGCGCGCTTTTGCATATGACGTTCGACGAATAAATCAGGCAAACAAGCCTTGCGAATAAGTTTGACGAGTAAACCCGGCAAACAAGCCTTGCAAACAAGGAGGAAACGAACTTGAAAAAGTTATCAATCATTTTATCGTTAATAATTTTACTTTTCTGCATGACGGCTTTTGTTGCCTGCGGAGAAGAAAGCGGCAGCGGAAACGTGCCTGCGACAAGCGATTCGGAATCGACCGGCTCCGGAGACGAAAATGCGGAAAAACCGACTTATAGCGGGACTAATCAACTCAGAATCGGTATGTGGTCGGGCGTTCCCACGGAGGTGGACGGCAAAGAACTCACCGATGAAGAACTGCTCGGATATTACCGCGACCTTGCCGCGAGCGGAATCACGATCGCTTCGAGCGCGATATTGTACAATTCCAAAGAATACAATCTCCGCGTGCTTGCCGCCGCCGAAGAGGTGGGGATAAAACAGTTGATACAGGATAACGCCGTGACGAGCGTTCTGTTCGACACGAGCGGCGATCAGGGCAACAAAGAGCAGAAAAAGAGCAAACTTATCGCTTTGTCTGCGGATTATCTGAAATTCGATTCTTTCGAGGGATATTTTGTTACCGACGAACCTTCGAGAAATTATTTTGATGCGCTCGGCGAAGGCTGCGAAATTTTGAAAGAGGCTTTGCCGGACGTTGCGTTTTACGTGAATCTTCTTCCGGATTACGCATCGACCTCCCAACTCGGCAACGTGACTTACCGCGATTATATCGATGAATATCTCGACGTTGTGAAAACGCCGTATATCTCTTACGATTATTACGTTCTTTCTCAGGACGCGCGCGGAAACAAGAAAATGAAACCCACTTACCTTCACAATCTCGCCACGGTGAAAGAGTTTGCCGAAAGTTACGGCGTCGATATGTGGACGTTCGGCTGCACCACGGAGCATATGGCGAACAGCGTGAGGGGTGTTTCAAACAAAGCGGATGCGGCTTTTCAGATGTATACGTCGCTTGCTTACGGCAGTCGTTCCATGCAGTGGTTCTGTTACTGGACGCCGCCTGTTATTGCGGGCGATTATAACGACGCAATGATAAAACGTAACGGCGAAAAAGGCGTGGCTTACGAGTTCGTTTCCGCGGTGAACAGAGAAACGCAGAAATTTTATCACATTCTTGACGAAAGCGAATGGCAGGGCACTCTGCTGAGCCGCGGAACGGAAGAAACCACGGGAGGAAGCGGAAATTTCGATTACGTGGAGGACAGGCAATACGCTTTGAAAAATTCCGATGCGATAAAGGGGCTGAAAACGAGTAAGGACGCCATAGCGGGGGTTTATAAGGACAAAAGTTCGCGCGGGGTTTATATGATAGCAAACTTCGCCGATCCGTCGCTTGCGGGCGCAAACGTCGTCGAACTCGCGTTAAACGGCAAAACGCATGCGGTTGTGTGGTATAAAGGCGAAGAAAAAGTCCTTAAAGCCTCGGGCGGAAAAATAACGTTCGAACTCGACCCGGGCGAAGGCGCGCTCGTTATTCCTTATTAAACGTATACCTTATTGATTTTGTTGCCGGATTATATACGAAAATTTGTTGCCGGATTATATACGAAAATATGAAAAACAAACTGATTATAGGAAGTTGGTCGGGCATTCCCGAGTACAATCTTCTCAAAAAAAACGACGATGAGTTTCTCGAAAAGCAGTTTGAAATGCTTGCGGAATCGGGCATAGAGTTGTCGCCCGTCCCCATATGCCACGCGAGCGAAGAATTCAGATTGAAAACCCTTGAACTCGCGCAGAAAAACGGCTTGAAGCAACTCATCGAGGACTACGAAATGTCGGTTTTTCTGAAAACGCTTAAAAACCGACCGTCGGTTACGGAAGAAAAAGCGGTCGGGCTTATCCTCGAATACAGCCGGAAATACCTTGAATACGAGTCTTTCGCCGGGTATTTCATCGCGGACGAACCGTCGATAGAGGAAGCGGCAAATCTCGTTTACGCAAGCAGAATTTTCAAAAAAGCGTTGCCGGGGAAGTTGTTTTATTTCAATCTTTTTCCGCAGTACGCTCTCCCGTCGTGCCTGAAAACCGACAGTTACGACGATTATATCGCGGCTTTTTCGAAAGCCGAAACCGATTATATGTCCTTTGACTTTTACGCGTTAATGACCGAAAACGGCGAAAATTACGTTAGGAACGGTTTTCTGGAAAATATAGCGAAGGTTAAAAAAACCTGCGACGAACTCGGAAAAGATATGTGGGCGTTCTGTTGCAGCAGCGCGCATTATTACGGCGCGATAAGAGGCTCGGAAACTTACGGGCAAGCGGCTTTTCAGGCGTTCGTGAATTACACGCTCGGGGCGAGGGGAATTTTCTGGTTCTGTTATTATGCGCCGGACGTGGACGATTCTTATCTCAACGCGCTCGTGGACAGAGAGGGCAGAAAAGACGTCGCCTACGAAAATGTTAAAAAGGTCAACGCCGAACTTAAAGCGTTGGACGAATATCTTTGGGATTACGAATGCGTTTGCCGAGGCGCGGTGATAAACGGGCAACTTAAAACGATTTCCGGCGGCGTTCCGACGGATAAACCCGGTAAGTCTCCGACGGATAAACCCGGTAAGTCTCCGGCGGATGATTTTACGGTTAAAATTCTCGCCGCGGAGCGAAACGTCGTGTTCGCGGCTTACGGAAGCGGAGGCGACGAGGGAATTTTGATAACGAATTTCGACGAGCCGACGAGCGGGCGCGAAAACGCCGTCACGGTGAAAGTCGATAGCCCCGAAGCGAATGTTTTAAGCGCGGGGAAAACGGAAAAAATCCGTTGCGACGGCGGAAAATTGAAATATAAGTTAAAAAGCGGCGGTGCGATTTTCGTTTCGCCATGCGGGAGGTAAAAATATGAGAAAAAAACTGTTATGCGCGTTAACCTGTTTCGTAATGTTGTTTTCGCTCGCTTTGTCGGGCTGCGGAAAAACGGAAGTTACGATAGGCGACGCGATTTATAACGAAAAAACGGGCGAAATGTATATAGACACGCTCGAAAACAAAGAGAGGATAAAAATCAGTTACGCCACCGGTTGCGGACTGGACTGGATAAAAGAGGCGGGCGCATCGTTTCTGAAACTTTATCACGATAAGTATTATCTCGTTCTCGACCCCGATCCGTCGCTTGCGAGCAGCCTTAAAACCACGCTTGAAACGGGCATAAGCAAAACCATGTCCGACGTTTATTTCACGCAGAACGACGCCTGGCAGACCTGGGCGGTGCGCGGCTGGATGGAACCGCTCGACGACGTTTACGCTTACGCGGGCAACGGAGATACCGAAACTCTTGAAAACAGGCTTCGTCCGGCTTTTAAAACGGTAGGCAAAAACGACGATCATTATTACGCTATTCCCTGGAACGAAATAGTCACGGGGTTTGTCTATAACAAAACGCTTTTCGACGATTACGGCTGGAAAGTTCCGACCACGGCGGACGAACTCGTCGCGCTTTGCGAGCAGATTCTCAAGGATACCGACGGCGACGTTGCTCCGTTCGTTTATCCGGGGCTTGCCGGCGGCTATTTCGAAAACGTGTTCAGCGGCTGGTGGATTCAGGCGCTCGGCGCGGAGGCTTATGACGAATTTTTCAATCTCGACAGCGTAGATTTGTTCGACCCTTCGAAACCCGCAACGAAAGGCAAACTCGCGATGCTTGAAAACTTCGACAAGGTTTTCGGCGCGAACGTGACGAAATATTCTCTTGACGGTTCTCTCGCCACCGGTCATATCGCCGCGCAGAACGCGATGTTGCAGGAAAAGGCGGCTATGATGCCCAACGGAAACTGGTTCGAAGCCGAAATGAAAGAGGATCTCAAAGATTTCGACCTCGAGTTCCGCATGATGGCTCTTCCGTTCATAAAAGAGGCGCAGAAAGATGCGGACGGGAACTATATAAAGATAAACTTCGGCTGTCTGCCCGAACTCATGTTCGTTCCGGCAAAGGCGCAGAATAAAACGGGAGCGAAGGAATTCCTCAAATTCTTCAATTCTTCAGAGGCTTGCAGGCAATACACCCAGACTACAGGGCTTTGGAGACCTATAGATTATCCGACGGACGGCGTGGAATTTTCGGGATTCGCGCAGTCGGCGGCGGAAATCAGAGCGGCTTCGCTCACGGTTGTGGATAACCCGCGCGGCAGACATTATATCGACGGCGACGTGAAAAAATTCAACGTGGACGGCTCGCCCTTTTTGAGGATCGTCAAAGGCGAAATATCCCCCGAACAATATTGCAAAAACGAATACGATTACGTTAAATCCGTTCTGGGAGCGTAAAGAATGAAACGTTCTAAAGTGAGAGATACGAGGGTCTGCACGCCGTTCGTAATCGGCATGCTGTTTATCCCGATGTTATATTTTCTCGTGTTCTGGGTGTTCGTCAATTTCGACACGATAATCCTTTCGTTTCAGAGATTCGATCTGGACAAAAAAGATTATTATTTTTGCGGATGGACGAATTACAGACAGATTTTCAGAGAATTCGCCGCGAGCGACGGACTTATCAAAACCGCGTTCGTAAATTCGTTTCTTATATTTTTGTGGAACGACATAGTTTTGCTGTTCACATCGCTCTTTTTTGCCTACGTTCTCCACAGGGGAATGAAAGGCGCGCAGGTGTTCCGGGTGATTTTCTTCATTCCGTCGATAATTTCCGCCGTCGTTTTAACGATGGTTTTCGGGTTTATGTTCGACACGAACGTGGGGCTTTTCCCCGAACTTTTAAAGGCGTTGGGGTTGAAGTCCTGGATACCCAAAACGGGCTTCCTTGCCGGCAAAACCGCTTTCCCGATGCTGCTCATTTACGGCTTGTGGTCGGGGATAGGCAACAACGTGGTGCTTTTGAACGGAGCGATAAAGAGAATTCCGCCCGAGATTTTCGAGGCGGCGGCTCTGGACGGAATAGGCTTCGTGAAGGAGTTCACGCATATCGTGATTCCACTCATCGGCGGCACGCTTTCCACGCTTATTCTCATGGGCGTAACGCTCATCACGGGCTACTTTTTGCAGCCGATGCTGCTCATGCCGAACTCTACGGAAGTTTACACTCTGGGGCTTTATATCGTTTCCAAGGTAAACGGGCAGACTAATATGGGAATAGCCGCCGCAACGGGCAATTTGTGCGTTTTGCTGGCTGTTCCGATAGTTCTTCTGGTTAAAACCGTGGCGGGTAAAATCTTCCCCGTCTACGAATATTAAAAAAATTGGAACGCCGCTTTTGTCGGCAATCGGTGCGGCGGACGTTCCTATAGGAGGAAAAATATGAAAAAACTGAACAAACTTTTAGCCGCTATTTTAGGCTTCGCGCTCATCGGCTCGCTCTTTTTAGGGCTCGGCGGAACGAAAAAAGCGGCGGCGGAGGGCGAAACGCCCGCTAAAAACGTGAACGCCGAACTCAAATTCGGCGAAGAAACCTGGTTGCCGACCGAAACCGGTCACGATTACGTTGAAAACACTCAATGGTTTTTGCATCACAGTAATTATTTCACAATTGACGGAAGACTTAACTTCAATAGTGCCACAGAGCCTGCGGGGTTGAACTCAAAAACGGTTTACAACGGAAATTACATTCTCGAATTCGATCTTTACGGCACGAACGCGCTCGGCGTACTCGTTCTCGTGATTCACGGATCGGAAAACCTTCCTTCGATATATAAGGAACCTTACTTTATGTTTATAGAGTCGGGAAAGATCTCTATGCCCGGGCAAACGGCTGCCAAAGTTGAGGATTTTTCGGCAATTCCCAACTGGGCGGCGGGCAGCGGCGTGAGACTTCGCTTCGTCGTTCTCGAAAAATCGATAATCGTTTACTGCGCGGACGTAACGGAAACGGGCGTAGGCGAATACGTCAGACTCGTCACGTTTTCGAACTTAACGCCTTTCAGCGGCGCGGCGGCGAGAACCTTGGGTACCATAAGGTTGTTGGGGCATGACGGCGCGCATACATCTTGTTCGATAGACAATCTTTCCGTAACCACGCTCGTCGATAACGACGAAACTATCAAAGAAAACTTCGATAACGATCAATACGACGAAACGAAGTGGAAAATCTCGAACAACGGAAAATCCGGCTCGTTCGCTCAGGGCGACGCAAAAGTGAAAGGGCTTGTCGTTGATAACGGCACGCTCGCGTTTGCGGGAACGAAGAACAACTGTTGCTTAGACAGCCTCGTTGCGAGAAGAAATTTCGTGTTCTCTTTCGATTATATCACCACGGCAAGGGCGGACAGACCCGTTCTGAACACCGATAACGTCACGACCGATTATTCCTGGTGCGGAGTTTGGTTTGCAAGACCTTCCGCCGTTGACGCTTACACCGGTAAAGGCATACTTCTTCAGGATCATCAGGCGTCTATGGCGGGCAGCAGCAAGAAGAACGAATCAATGCAGGACCTTTATCCGAACTGGGGCAAAACGGCGACGCACAGAGTTACCGTGATCGTCAGAAACGGGGACGTTATCCTTTATATCGCCGAAAAGAACGCCGACGGAACTTATGGCGCGGAAAGCGCGGTTTGCGAATGGAAAGTGACGGGCGAAACTTACGGTTACGTGGGAATAACGAGCGACAACGCCGGGTATTGGCACGTAGACAATATTTCTTACACCGCTTTGCCGCAGACCGGCGAAATGCCCGTTTTAAGCACGCCGAAGAGAGTTTCGGTTAAAACGAGAGAAAACGGCGAGCCTTATCTCCGCTGGAACCCCGTCGATTGGGCTACGGCTTACGAGGTTACGGTCGGCGAAGAAACGCCCGTCGTGGTGGATAAAAACGAATTCGAAATCAAAGATCTCGCCGCGGGCAATTACGCGATAAAAATCGTGGCGAAAGGCGACGAAGACGCTTTTGTCGGGAGCAAAGCCGCGGAATTCACTTACGAGGCGGTTTCGGTAACCGTTAAGGACGGTGACAAAGTTTTAAGCGCGGTTACTTGCCCCAAAGGACAAAAGGTTACGCTCGTCGCGCCCGAGAAAGCGGGTTACGAGTTCAAGGGCTTCTACTCGGACGCCGCATTTGAAACGCCGTTCGATCAGAGCGTCGCCTTAGAGGAAAGCGTTACCGTTTACGCCAAGTTTGAAAAGGTAACGACGCCCGATTCTTCGTCCGGAAGCGACAGCGGAAAGCCTGCCGACAGCGGTTCTTCGGCCGATCCCGGTTCTTCGGGCAATTCTTCGGGTTCCGAAGGCGGTTGTTTCGGCGGTATAGGCTCGCTTGCGGGAGTTTCGGTTATGCTTGCCCTCGCAGCCGGCGCGGTAATCGTTTTCAAAAGAAAAGCAAACGATTAAACTGAAAAAGGGAAATAAATGACTAAAAAAATTCAGGCGAGAAGCAAGGGAGAGAGAATACTTTTCGGATTTTGTTTCGTGTTGTTCTCTCTCTACGCGCTTACTCTTATATTTCCGTTCGCATGGTGTTTTATCAGTTCGTTTAAAAAATCCATCGTGTCCAACCTCTGGGGGCTTCCCAAGGTCTGGCGGTGGCAGAACTGGAGCGAAGCGCTGAGCATAACCGTTAAAACGGTGAGCGTTCCGGGAATGTTTTTCAACAGCATGGTTTTCGTCTCGGTAGGCACGGTTTTGTCTATCGCGTCGTGTTCCTTAACGGCGTATACGATCTCAAAATACAGATTTAAATGCAGGGCGTTTTTATACGTCCTCGCGCTCGTCATTATGATGGTTCCCACAATGGGTTCGCTCGCTTCCACTTACAGAATGTACGTCCGGCTCGGGCTTTATAACACGTATTTCGGAATTTTCGTTATGTACCTTAACGGATTCGGCGGATATTTCCTGTTTTTATACGGATTTTTCGTGAGCCTGCCCTGGACTTATGCCGAGGCGGCGATGGTGGACGGAGCAAGCCACCTGCGCGTGTTTTTACAGATAATGTTGCCGATAGCGATGCCTGCGCTCGGAGCGGTGGGTATTCTGTGTGCAATAGGAATATGGAACGATTATTTCACGGTTTATCTTTTCGCGCCGCAAAAGGCGACGATAGCCGTGGGGCTTAACTATGTTCAGAATGCGATTTCGGGTGGGTCGATAAGATATCCGCACCTGTTCGCGCTGATAATTCTTTCCACTTTGCCGATTCTGGCGATATTCATAGTATTCCAGAAAACGATTATGGACAGAATGGCTCTCGGCGGCATAAAAGGATAAGCAAAAAAGGTAAAAAATATGGGCAAAGTATTTAAGTTTAAAGAACAGCAGCAAAGCGAGGGCGCGGAACCGGTTATAGTGTATAAGCATTATCACACCACGGAAGAAGCGCTTCACAGCCACGATTTTTTCGAGATTGCGTATATTTATTCGGGTTGCGGCGAGCAGATAATCAACGGCGACCACTTTTTCGTGAAGCACGGCGATCTTATCATTCTCGACAAAACGGATAAGCATTGTTTTATCCCGCACAACGGACTGGGGATATATAATTGCCTTATTTCGCCCGAGTTTATCGATAAGCAACTCAGTTCTTCGTTCGACGCGATCGACATTCTGTCGCTCAGCGCGTTTCAGGAGTTCAATATGGGCGACATCGCGTCCGTGATAAGGTTTCAGCCCAATCAGGCGTTCCGCATCGAGGAGATTTTCTCGCAGATGGAGTACGAACTGAAACACAAGGAATCCTGTTACAGAAAAGTCGTGCATAACTGTCTTGAAAATCTTCTCGTCCATATTTTCAGGGAAATCTCGAAGAACGACACGTTGCAGGTCAAACAGAACGTGGAAACAATTCTGCCTGAAATTATCAATTATATCGAGGAAAACTACAATCAGAAGATATCTTTGACGGAAATCGCGCGGAAAAACTTTTATTCGCCGAACTATTTTTCGAAGATATTCAAGGAAAGTCAAGGCAAAACGCTCACGCAGTTCATATCGGAACTCAGGATAAAAGAGAGTATAAAAATGCTCGAAACCACCGATTTTTCGATAGAATCGATTGCATATAACGTGGGATACAAAGACAAAAAGAACTTTTACAGCGCGTTTAAGAGAGCAGTGGGTACAACGCCGAAGGCATATAAAACCATGGTTCAACAAAACCGAACCGCTGACGATAAAGACAAAGAAAAAAATAAAACACCCATCTGATTTTAGGATTTTTCGATTAAAAAACAAACAATAAGCACGCATTTTTGCGTGCTTATTGATTTTGGTGGAGCACGTCAAACCTAAAACGAATTTTAAAACGCGAGGTAAATCATTTGTCTATCGGTTCAACCCGAATAAAAATTATGCGACGTCCTCTTGTTCTTCAAGTTCGTATTTTTTAGTAATAATCAATTATTCGTCCAATCCTTTGAAGATGATTTATATCCATGAGTGAAAACGGTTACAGTAGGGTTTTCAGCAACCAAGCAATCGGTTTTTTTATTATCCATATTGTACTCGATTATGTATTGTCCTTTTTCGTAACCGGGCTTTTGCACGTTTTTTTCAAGCGTTGTAGTATCGACGTTATACGTATTTGTTTCACTATATATATCCGTCTCAGAACTTGCTTTTGCCTTGAAACCAAAAATATTAAAAAAAGCGAAAAAACTTGCAATAAATAGTATCACTAACGACAAACTGATTGTTTTCTTCATTCTTAATCTCCTTAGTTATGTTTTTTATTTAAATATTTTTTGCTACTGCCACATGTCTATAACTGTCATCATATACGGAACCGTCAAACCATTCATTATAGTATCCCATATATTTTAAGTTGTTTTCATCATAATCATAACAAAATAGTGTTGGAGGAAAAAAATCTGACAATTGAGAAAATATTTTGACATAAGCCCTACGTCTTATAAAAAAACTCTTTTATCCAAATACACTATTAGGTAAACTCGACCAAAATCTTTATATTGAGGATTATAATTGAAAGAATTCCAATATTTTTGTCCGCCATCAATCGAAATATAAAAGCCATATTCTTCATCTGCGCTTCCATTTATGTCACGAATATTTATATCTATGCGTGCATCAAATACCTTTTCATAAGTTATTCCTCCACTAGGCGGAACTAAGTATTCATATGACGGGGTGTCATTTAAGTCAAGATGAACAAGTTTGTAGCCTGTTGCTTCAACGGGGATTTCGTCGAGTTCTTTTTTTATCCTTGCCTTATATTCGGCTTCGGTTTCTTTGTTCGGGTCACACCCCGTGCCCACCCCGCAAACACCCATAATCACAATCATGCTCATCAAAACCGCCAAAATTTTCTTTGTTTTCTTCATTTTCATTATTTTCATTTTTATCTTCTTCCAATTTATTTTAATATTTTTAATCGCTATACGGTGTACCGATACTGATATAAAAATTGAGCAAAGAGAAAAATATCTCACTGTTTTGTTCAAAGATAAGGCGAGAACATTTTTGCAGACTATTTCTTTGAACGTAAGTTTATTTACACTCGATAATATACCTAAAATATCATACGATACGTCGCAAAAAAACGTAGACTCTTTTGACATATCAAGCAATGATAGCGTTCAAGGTCTATAAAGTCTAAAATGTGGTCGGGTATCTGATAGCCGCAGCAGTCAAGCATTTCACGTCCGTAATCTTCCCACGAGTAGCCGCTCCAAAGATTTATATCGTCATCCCAACGGTCGCCGTGTGATTTGACTTTTTCTTCAAAATCGTCGTAGCAACGGACTTCGATGAACGCACAAAAGACTTTGTATTTGTAATCGTTATCTAATACGCCCGATTCTTTCAGAGTATTAAACAGCGTTTCGGGGTTGACGTAATCCCAGTTTACCGAGCGATCTTCGATGCCTTCGACGTCTTGAATAAACAGTTCTTCGTCGATACCGTCGAGTTCAAAGCCTTCATTTTTAAGTTCTTCGACTATCTCGTCCCAATCGGAATAGTCCGAAAGGTCGAGCCATTTAGAGCCTAACGCTCTTTCGTTACATTCGTTTTACGAACCCCAAGAGCCTATTACGATATTGATATTTCCTGACATTTTAGTTTTCCTCCTTAAATTCGTCTATGTAAATTTTTGTGTATAAACAACCGTATTCAAAGTAGCGGCGGTTTCCGTCAAAGTATAAATCAAAGGTGCGAACGCTTATTTTTCCTAAGTTTGTTATCGCTATCACGACTTCGTGTTTTTCGTCGTCGATTTCGAGTAAATCGAAAGTTATGAAATTTTCACCGTTAAAATAATCGTATTCAGGCATTTTAGTTTTCCTCCACGGTTTTGTACCAAACTTTGTATTCGACTTCCAAATCGAGCATATCGTAAGAACCATCTTTTTCTCTGTATACGGGAACTTCCGTAAAGTACATAGTGATATAGCCTTGAAATTCATCTTCCCTTCCGTTTACGGGACGACAACGTTTTTCAACGTCCTCGAAAATACGTATAAACGGCTTGTTATTCTTAGAAATACAAGGGCAGAGCATATTACCTTCTGCAAGGTAA
>JALETB010000004.1 GCA_022781715.1 Clostridiales bacterium
ATAGCAACTCCGTCCATAGCGCTTCCCCAAAGAAGTACCTACCATAAAGCTGTATGTTCAGACTGTGGATCGTTCCACTATGAATATCATACATATATCAATGTAAACAACTATATTGTTTGCAAGGACTGCGGTTATAACACTAATCATATGGTTAATAGTGTTATACCTGAAACAAATTAATTTAGGAGGTCAACATACATGTTGAAAAATTTCTATAAAACTTTTTTGTGCTTTATCTTGTTAGCCTGCATTTCCTTTGCGACGTTTGCTTGCGGAAACGGCTCCTCGGAAAAACAATCGGATAAGCAATCACAATCGCCGGCGGAAAGCGAATCCGTACAACAATCCGACGATAAAATCGAAGCCGTTGTGGAAAACGAACCGGAGGGATACGTTACTCCTAAAATAGACTCCGTAACGAAGAAGTTTATTCAACCGTCTTTAACCGACGAAGAAATGTTCGCCGTTGTTTTTGAAAACCTTTCCGCGACTGCGGAAGGCGACGACGAAGGCAGATTGCCCGAACTCGATTACGGAAAAGGCGAAGCGTATTTTTCATATTCGGAAGGCGAGTCATTCAAGGATTTCTATAAATGCGACGGAATATCTACCGACGTAGAACTTTCCGACGAATTTACGACTTTTAAAATCATTACGGACGTATTAACGCCGTCGTCGCACTCGACCGCGCCCGTAGATAACGCGTATTGGCACAAATACCTTGACGTTATGATCCGGAATCTCAAATTTACCGCCGTTGAATCAAACGATGAGAAATTCTCTGTTCTGGCTTACGTTTACGAAAAAACCGAAGCCGAAGAAAAAGCGTATATGGTATGCAGCGACGGTTACGTAAGAACCAAATCGGCAGACGACGCCATATTGAAATCCGATAAAAAAGTCGACGCGCCGAAAATTTATCTGGTTGCCGATCTTTTTGAAAGATTACATAACTTGAATTACATTAATACCGTCGCGTACGTCCCGTTGCCGAATGAAAAACTGACGTTCCATTACAACGGTAAAACCGCAACGATAAAAAAAGCCGACGCCGCCAAACTCGGACACATCGACGAACATGAATACAAGGTTACAAAGACGCTCGTAAATCAGAAATTTATTGATTCCGACGACTATATTTACGTTGAAATCGGCGACGGAAAATACTACGTTATCGACAAGGACAGCAACTTGTATTACGTCTGGAACAATTTCTATACCGTTAAATTAACGGGTGGTTACGCGGCGGCGCAATGTCAGATTGTAAGAGAAATCAAGGGCGTATTCGACTACTCGAAAATAATAGAATTATTTAAGTAAGATTTAACGTTTTGATTTAAGTTGTATTGCGATATTGCCGTTTCCCGCAAGCGGGAACCCTCGGCAAAAATTTGCCTCGCGGCAAATTGACGAACGACGGCAACAAAGTTGCCGCGTACTCGTCACGATACCCCTGCCAACAAAAAAGAGAAAGCGAATGCTCTGCATTAATTTTGTCGTATTGCGATATTGCCGTTTCCCGCATGCGGGAACCCTCGGCAAGAATTTGCCAATGGCAAATTGACGAACGACGGCAACAAAGTTGCCGCGTACTCGTCACGATACCCCTGCCAACAAAAAAGAGAGAGCCTTTTGCTCTCTCTTTTTTGTTGGCAGGGGAGACGCGATTCGAACACGCAACCTACGGTTTTGGAGACCGCTACTCTACCGTTGAGCCACTCCCCTATCAAGCCTGTTTATTTTACAATAATTAAAAACAAAAGTCAAGAAATTTTGATTGTTTTTTGAATTTTAAACAAAAAATTTATCGTTGAATATTACGCTCGGATGCGACGGAAACTTACTCTTAGATAATTCGTGATATTTTTTCGCTTCAAAGTACTCCCCTTTTTCAAACAAAAGAGCGACAAGCCTTAAGCACGGCTCGATAAAATCATACTTCGATTCATGGAAAAACCCGTTGTCTTCATCCTTGCATAAAAGCGACATTTTATAATAGTTTTCAGCCTTTTCGGGCGAAAGATTTTTCTTATAATAATCCCCGAGCAGGCATAGCGTTTTAGAGTCCGGACCAAACTTTTCAAGCGCAGAAAACAAATATTTTTCACCGTTTTTCCTTCCGAGTTTTTCACTGCAGATAAAGAGCGAAAGCATAGCCTCCCACTCGTCCGCGCGGTAAAGATTTTTACCGGATAAGAATTTTTCGAGTTCTTCGGCGCACCTTTTATAATCGCCGAGATAGAAAAATTCCTTTGCATAGTAATACTGCTCTCTGGAATCGAGAACCGCGCCTTTTGCTATGTTTCGATTGAAAATATCGAGATTTCTCGTCGGCGAACACGCGCGCATTTTTTTGTGAATGACTTTAATATCAGAATACACTATCTTGCCGAACGGCGGTACGCATTCGTGAATAAACCCCTTAAATTCGGCGAGCGGACAATTTCTCATCAGACGTTCTCTGTAAAATTCAAACGACGGATTTCCGTTTTCGTCAGTTCCGGCATAATATTTCATCATATAAGTATCGGCCAAGCCGTCGGACTTTTTAAGATCGTTGATTTTCACAACGTCTTCCGGTAGCACAACGTCGTCTGCGTCGAGCCAGAACAGATAATCGCATTTCGCTTTTGAAAAAGCATAATTTCGCGCGGCCGAAAAATCGTCTATCCATTCAAAATCGTATAATTTATCGGTGAATTTGCTCACAAATTCTTTGGTTTTATCGCCGCTTCCGGTGTCGACGACGATAATCTCGTCGGCAAATCCTTTAACAGATTCAAGGCATCTTCCGATAACGTCTTCTTCATTTTTAACAATTAAGCATACCGATATGCGCATATGTTCGCTCCGTTCTCTATATTATATGCTTGTGGCAGTAAAACGGATATTTTCATAATATAAAAATGAGAGGCTTTTTGTTAGGGATTTCATTCGTCATCAACTAACTATTTTTGCGGTGATAACGAATGGAATCCCTATCGACAAAAAATCGCTCGTTTAATTTATTAAACAAAAAGGAGAAAAAATGTTCGACGATTTATGTTCTCTTTTATTCGGTTGTTGTAACAGACCGAACGAAAATTACAGAAATAACGGTCGGCAACAAAGACCGTGTTGCAGAAGAAATCCGCTGATAGGTCCGACGGGGCCGCGCGGACCTATAGGACCCACCGGACCGACAGGACCTGCGGGCGGAACTACAGGGCCCACCGGACCTACCGGAGCAACCGGAGTGACTGGACCGACAGGACCCACCGGCGCAACCGGGCCAACCGGACCTACCGGTCCGACCGGAATAACAGGACTTACCGGATTTACAGGACCGACCGGAGCCACAGGCGCAACGGGACCCACCGGACCCACCGGACCCACCGGCGCGATAGGCGAAACGGGAGCAACAGGTCCTACCGGACCTACCGGGGCGACAGGCGAAACCGGAGCAACGGGAGCGACAGGTCCTACCGGACCTACCGGGGCGACAGGCGAAACGGGAGCAACGGGCGCAACGGGACCCACCGGACCCACCGGATCCACCGGACCCACCGGACCTACCGGGGCGACAGGCGAAACCGGAGCAACGGGAGCAACAGGTCCTACCGGACCCACCGGCGCGACAGGCGAAACGGGAGCAACGGGAGCAACAGGTCCTACCGGACCTACCGGCGCGACAGGCGAAACGGGAGCAACGGGAGCAACAGGTCCTACCGGACCCACCGGGGCGACAGGACCTACAGGACCTATAGGACCGACCGGAACGGAAGTTCAAAGCGCAGAATTTACCGCAACAAACGAAACAGTTACGGCGGGCGGAAACGCTACGCTCACAGCAGGAACGACTACTGCAAACAACGATTCGGCAACCCTTGCCGACAACAACCAGGCGATAACTCTTCAACCGGGAATCTATCTCATCGGTTACAGCGCAAACGTCACAGGCGCAACGGGAACGGCGGAACTCGCTTATTATCTTAACGGCACGCAGATCCCCGCGACGCTTTCGCAGCAAACCGCGGCGGCGACTACGGACGTTGCAAATCTCGCCAACATTCACGTTCTCAACGTTACCGACGAATCGACTTTAACGCTGAGAAACCCCGGAACGAACAGCGAAACTCTTAACAATCTTGCATTAAGCGTAACAAAAATCGGCTGACGATACCAAACAAACAAGCAAATAAATAACAAAAACGGGTTACCCGCAAAGGGTAGCCCGTTAAAATTGTTTGAATCAGATTTTTGTGTTTCCGCCTTTCAGAATAACGTCGTGATATCCGCCCTCGACGATACTCGTCTGAGAAACAAGCGTGAGTTTTGCGTTTTTCTGAAGATCGGGAATGTTCGTCACTCCGCAGTTGCACATTGTCGACTTAACCTTATATAAAGTTTTTTCGACGTTATCGTGCAAAGGACCTGCGTAAGTTACATAAGAATCGACTCCTTCTTCAAAAGCGAGTTTATTCTTTCCGCCGAGATCGTATCTCTGCCAGTTTCTCGCTCTGTTGCTACCCTCGCCCCAGTACTCCTTAACGTAAGTTCCGTTGATGTTGAGTTTAGGCGTCGGGCTTTCGTCGAAACGAGCGAAATATCTGCCGAGCATCACGAAATCTGCGCCCATTGCAAGCGCAAGCGTTATGTGATGATCATGAACGATACCGCCGTCCGAGCAAATCGGAACGTAGATACCGGTTTTTTCATAGTATTCGTCTCTTGCTTTTGCGACTTCGATAACCGCAGTCGCCTGACCTCTGCCGATACCTTTCGTTTCGCGGGTGATACAAATCGAACCTCCGCCGATACCTATCTTAACGAAGTCCGCGCCCGCTTCGGCAAGGAACATAAATCCGTCTCTGTCGACAACGTTTCCCGCGCCGACTTTAACCTTGTCGCCGTATTTTTCTCTTATGAAATCGATTGTTTTCTTCTGCCAGCAAGTGTAACCTTCGGACGAATCGATACAAAGAACGTCAGCGCCCGCTTCGACAAGAGCGGGAACTCTTTTTTCATAATCGAGCGTGTTGATACCCGCGCCGACCATATATCTCTTTTCTTCGTCGAGAATCTCTCTGGGGTTGATTTTGTGTTCGGCGTAATCTTTTCTGAACACGAAATACATAAGGTTGCCCTTATCGTCCACAATGGGGAGCGAATTGAGTTTATGTTCCCAGATAATATCGTTCGCTTCTTTGAGCGACGTTTTTGCGGGTGCCGTTATCAATTTTTCGAGCGGCGTCATGAAGTTCGCGACCTTTTCGTCAAGATTCATTCTGCTCACTCTGTAATCTCTGCTCGTGACGATTCCGAGAAGTTTTCCGTTGCAGGAGCCGTCTTCGGTAATCGCCATCGTGGAAAAGCCGTTTCTTTCTTTTAGATCGATAACGTCGGCAAGCGTGTTTTCGGGCGTGAGATTGGACGCGCTCACAACAAAACCCGCTTTGTAATTTTTAACTCTCGCGACCATTCTTGCTTCGTCTTCAATCGACTGCGAGCCGTAAATAAAACTCATTCCGCCTTCTTTAGCAAGCGCGATCGCCAAGGTGTCGTTGGAAACCGACTGCATTATCGCCGAAATCATAGGGATATTGAGTTTAATCGGTTTTTCGCCTTTTTTAAACTTGCAAAGCGGCGTGGAAAGGTCGACGTTAGCAGGGACGCATTCGGGCGAAGTGTAACCCGGAATCAATAAATATTCGTTAAAAGTGTGACAAGGTTCGTTATAGAATTTCGCCATTTCTTCTCCGATTATGGCTGAAAACCGTCTTTAAAAAACCGATTTTGCCAAGGTAAATTTTTTCTATTATACATTAAATTCAATAGTTAAGCAAGCAAATTCAACAACCTTTTAAATATTTTTCAGGTATTCATCAATCGCTTTTGCCGCGCGTTTTCCCGCGCCCATCGCAAGAATAACCGTAGCCGCGCCTGTGACAGCGTCGCCTCCGGCAAAAACCCCTTTTCTCGTCGTTTCTCCGTCCTCGCCTGCGGTTATGCACATATGAGAATTCGTTTCAAGACCTTTCGTCGTGGAAACGATAAGCGGATTCGGCGACGTTCCGAGAGCCATGATAACGCAATCCGTATCGATAATTCTGTTCGTCCCCTCTTTGACGATCGGCTTTCTTCTTCCGCTTTTATCCGGCTCGCCAAGTGCCATTCCTACAATTTCCATTCCCGTAACGAAATCGTTTTCATCCGCAATTATCTTCACGGGATTCGTTAAAAATTCAAATCTGACGCCTTCTTCCTTAGCGTGACAAACCTCTTCTTTTCTTGCGGGCAATTCCTCTTCGCCGCGGCGATATACAACAGTGACTTCCGCTCCGAATCTGAGCGCGGTACGGGCGGCATCCATCGCGACGTTTCCTCCGCCGACAACCACAACCTTTTTTGCCTTAAAAAAAGGCGTATCGGAATTTTCGTCGAAAGCGCGCATAAGATTGCTTCTCGTCAGAAATTCGTTTGCCGAAAAAACGCCTTTTGCCGTTTCGCCCTCGATACCCATAAAACGCGGCAAACCCGCTCCGCTACCGATAAAAACAGCCGAATAGCCCTCTTTTTCGAACAATTCGTCTATCGTGACGGATTTTCCGACGATAACGTTCTTTTCGAAACGCACGCCGAGCCGTTTCAGTTTTTCGATTTCCTTGAACACAACTTTCTCTTTCGGCAGACGAAATTCGGGAATACCGTAAGTAAGCACTCCTCCAAACTCGTGCAACGCTTCGAAAACCGTGACGGAATACCCTCTTTTTACAAGGTCGCCCGCGCAGGCAAGACCCGACGGCCCGGAGCCTATCACCGCGACTTTTTTACCGTTTTCCTCTTCGGATTTTAAAACGCCATAACCTTTTTCGGTCGCTTTATCGGCAACGTATCTTTCGAGTTTTCCGATAGAAACGGCGTCGCCCCTTATTCCTCTGACGCATTTGCCCTCGCATTGTGTTTCCTGCGGGCATACTCTTCCGCATACGGCGGGAAGCGCGGAACTTTCCGAGATGATTTCGTAGGCTTTTTCAATATTTTTGTTCTTGATTTCGGCTATAAACGACGGAATGTCTATCCCGACGGGACAACCCGAAACACACGGTTTGTTTTTGCAATTCAGGCATCTTTCCGCTTCCGAAAATGCTTCTTCGTCAGTAAACCCAAGACAAACTTCCTTAAAATTCTTCGCTCTTATCTCGGCAGGCTGTTCGCCGACCGGAATTCTTTTGGTTTTATCAGTCATTTTCGCCTCCGCAAAACCCGCAGCCGCCGTGGTGTGTTTCGCCCTCTTTCGCTTTAAGAAACGCCTTGCCTTCTTCGGTTTTATAAAGCGACATGCGCTTTACGCACTCGTCGAAGTCCACCTTATGCCCGTCGAATTCGGGTCCGTCGACGCAGGCAAACTTTACTTCGCCGCCGACCGTTAACCTGCACGCGCCGCACATACCCGTTCCGTCAACCATGATCGGATTCATGCTGACGATTTGCTCTGTGCCGAGTTTTTCGGTGAGCGCGGAAACGAACTTCATCATAACGACGGGACCTATCGCCACGCAAAGATCGTATTTATTGCCGTTTTTTACCAATTCGGACAACTTATCCGTTACAAGCCCTTTGAACCCGTAACTTCCGTCGTCCGTGCATACAAAAACGTTTTTCGCGTATTTTTTCATCTCGCTCTCAAGGATAACGAGATTTTTCGTCTTCGCGCCGATTATCACATCGGGCGAAAAACCTCTCTCCGCAAGATATTTAACCTGCGGAAAAACGGGAGCCGTACCGACTCCGCCGGCAACGAAAACAATGCGTTTCCCTCTTAATTCATCGTCACTTTTATCGATAAGTTCGGACGGATTACCCAACGGGCCGACGATATCTTCCAGACAATCTCCGACGGAGAGTCTGCTCATTTTTAAAGTCGTCGCGCCGATAATCTGAACGACAAGTCTGACCGTACCGTTTTCTCTCGAATAATCGCAGATCGTGAGCGGAATGCGCTCGCCGTTTTTATCCGTTCTGAC
>JALETB010000030.1 GCA_022781715.1 Clostridiales bacterium
TCAAAACAGAAGAATTTTTAAGCCGGGGCGATTGCGAGTCTGCAATCGCCCCGGCTTGCCCGTATTTATAATTATACGTTTTTATAACGTTTGATGATTACGTTGCCGCAACACACCTCGGAATAAGAAAAACTCGTTTTGCCGTTGAATTCGCCGTAAGGAGAAACGGTAAAAAGCGCGGGATAAACGTTGGTTATTTTCCCTTTGTACGAAACGAATTTATTTCTGCCGAGGTTCACTTTGACGTTCACGTCCTCGTTGAGGCACTTTTCGATGGCTTTTTTGACCGAACTTATATTCACAGTAGATTTAATCATACCGGAATTATTCCCGACGCGCCGATTTTTTAAACCTGCGTTAAAGAAATTTTCCGCGCAATAACAAGTTTTCCGCTGTTTTAAAGAATTTTTCTGCTGCGATGACAGCACAGATAGATTATCTGCTCGTTTTTCGCTATCTCTTTTATGAAGTCCGCCACCTTCGCGATATGCGTTTCGTCAAGATTGACGAACGGATCGTCCATAACAAGGAACGGTTTTTCCCCCGCGAATACGTTTTCAATCAGGCTCAGGCGAAAGCACAGCGACAAAACGCATCTCTGCCCCGAACTTAAATGTTTATCGTCTCTGATTTCACCGCCTGCCTCGAAATATGTTTTGAAATTTTTATCCATAACGATTTTTTCGCCCAACGCTTTTTCGAGCGGCGCGGCGTAAGCGATCAGGGAATTTTTAATTGGCGCGACGTATTTTTGTTGCAATTTTTCGTCCGCGGCTTTCAGAAAATCCTCGGCGTAAACTATAATAGCACGCTTTTCCTTATATTCCTTTAACTTTTCCTCTGCAGCGGCGAGCCTGTCTTTGTTCTCTTCGAGCGTTTCGTAAACCGATTCCGAATAAGAAATCTCTCTGCGTTTTATCGCGACGGCTTTCTGGCATTCGCTGAAGCGAGCCGAAATCTCGTCCGTGCTTACGGTTTCGCCTTCGGGAGGCGTTACGAGGTTATTTTTCAGGCGGTAATCCTCGGCATCGTTTTTTGTTTCCGCGCACTCCTTTTTTAAACGAAGAATATCGGATAAGTCTGCCGATAAGTTCTTTAACAGCACTTTTTCGTTGCCATCGGCAACTACTTTGTAGCGATTGAAAAAGGCGAACAATTCCCTTTTTATCGCGTTCTCTCTTTCTTCAAGAGCCTTAGCCGACTTAGCCGTTTCCGCTTGCTCTTCGATAAGACGAACGTAATCGTCCGCCGCGCTTTTCAGTTCATAATAAGCGTCGCCGAACGTTTCCTCATCTGCCGAGACGGAAAATTTATTCAGAAAGTTCTTTACCGTCGCCGCGATTTTATCCGCCCGCGCAGACTTTTCGGTGAATGCTCTGCGCCTTGCGGCAGACTCCTCTCTAAGTTTGAAATATTCATCCGCATCCGACTTGAATTTTGCGTAATCGTACATAACGCCGTTTTCGGAATAATAACCGAATGGTACCATCAGTTTACGCATCGCGTCGGCAGAAATATCTACTTCGGCTTTTATTTTAGCCGATCTTTCAAGCAATTCGCTCGTTTTCCCGGTGGTTTTACGCTTTAAACGCGCTAAAACGACTCCCGACGTCACACCTATCGCGCCCGCTGCGGCAAGGACGTAACCGAGAACGCTCATCGCGACGGAATTTTTAAACGCTACCGCGAGGACAAGCCCGATAGCAACGACGATTCCCGAAAAAACAGCGACGGCAACGCCTGTTTTCGAGCCGCCCACGTTTTTTACGGACGACTGAGCCTGCGCGGCGATATTGAAATTCTTCGCCGTTTCATCTTTTTCTCTGTATTCGCGAGCCTTATTTTCGAGTTCGGCAAGCGCGCCGTCCGTATCCCGCGAGCCGAATTTCGCTTCGAGTTCACGTTCGCGCGCGCTCTCGTTACTTTTAAGATTTTCGATCTCGCCGCGCAGATTCGAGAGTTCACTTATCGATGAGCGGAGTTTCGTGAAAGCCTCGTCGGACGGCATTCCGCCCGCAAAAGTCCGCGTATAAGTCTGTAAACGCGCTTTTTTCTCTTCCGGGAACGCCGCGGCTTCGCGCTTCGATTTCAGATTTTCCGCTTCCGCGAGCAACTTTTCCGCACCTGCAATTTCGTTGCCGTCGGGGATTCCGTTCGGGTATTTTTCGGCAAACGCTTTAAGTTCGACGGTTTTTTGCCGCTCGGTTTCTTTAAGTTTGCCGTAAGTTTTCCATTTTTCCGCTTCCACGTTTTTAGCCGAGGCTTTTTTGAGTTCGGCGGACAACGCCTTTTCGCGCTCGGTGAGTTCGCCGAGTTCGGAATAATACTTCGCGAGCGCGACGCCCTCTTTTTCGATGTTTTCGATTTTGGTTTTCAAGCCCGCTATTTCCGCTTGCGTTTGCGAGATGAGGTCGTTATTTCCCTTCGCGGCCTTATATTTTTTTCTCGCCGCTTCGAGCGCGGCGAGCGCATCCTCGAAACTTGTTCCGCTCTCCGTATCCTGAACGAAATCGCCCAAAAGTCCGTTTATCGTGCCGGTTGAAGAAATTTCGGTTATTTCCGAGTCGATAAACAGCGTTTTTTCAAACGATTCCTCGTCCAGCCCGAACAATTTCAGCCCGGGAACAGGCGACAACTCGGTCGTTTCCGCAGAGTTTTTATAGACTTTCATCTCGTCGTCGAGATCGCTTTTCTTGCCGAAAAACCTTTCGATTCTATACTCGTCGCCGCCCGAAACAAACTCTATAAAGCCACCGAACTTCCCGCCGGAAAAGGGATAAAACTTCTTTCTGTCGTTAAAATCCTTGCCGTTGGCGCGGCAGGGCGCAAGCCCGTAAAACATAGCCTTTATGAACGAAGCGATCGTGGTTTTGCCGAACCCGTTATCCTCGGTTATCTCGTTGATTCCGTCGGAAAAATTCATGTCGAGACCGCTTATTTTCCCGTAATTTTCGATTCCTATTCTTCTGATAATCATAAGTCCGCCCCTCTCACAATTCCGAATCTCTGCCCGAAAGGGCTTTAAGTCCTGCGGAAATCACTTTTTGTTTGGTTTCGTCGTCGAGTTTTTCGTCACTTAAAACGAGCCGAATAAACTCTCCCCTGAGCGAAAGGTCGCCGGCGATTTTTTCGAGTTCGAATTTCCTGAGCGTGTTGTCCTTCACCGAAACGAAATAGTATTCGCCCGAGAAGAGATTTTCGATTTCCTCTTTCAGCCCGTCGTTATCGAAAGAAATTTCGCCTTTCAGAACAAGCCTTATCAGGTCTTTTTTGTCGGCTTTTATGCTGTTTTTCGCGATTTTGAACGCTTCGTAAGAATCGCGCGCCCCGGAGACGTCGACAATAAATTCGTTGGTTTTCCTTATAGAATTTTCGATAAATTTCGCGGAGACTTTTCCGTTTTCCGCCTCGGCGAGAATAAAACCTTTAACGCCCGTTTCGTCGAAACCACGCCCTTCGAGGCACCCGGGATAAGCGTAAAAACCCCTTTCGTCGATTTTGCCGATGCTAGCCGAATGGATATGCCCGAGCGCGAGATAATCGATGTTTTTATTCTTTAATTTAAGAATATTTATCTTACCCTCGCCTGCAGATTCGCTCTTTTGCCCGTGCAAAATTACTATATTTATCTTTTCCGGGTCGAGATTTATGGTTGAATACATCGACGAATAATTTTCCGCAGCGGTTTCGATTCCGCTGAAAACCACGTCGCCGTAAGCGTAACTCGTCCATTCGGCGGAGAATGTTTTCAGATTGTCGAGTTCCTCGTCGTAGGATTCCTGATTGTCGTGATTACCGCGAAGATAAAGAAAATCGACGTCCGGATTGTTCCTCACCACGCTGTAAAAAAACTCCTTGTCTTTTTTCAGCGGTCGGTCGCTGTCGAAAACGTCGCCCGCAAGGACGATAACGCTCGCGCCCGCAGCCCTGCCTTTTTCGACCATATTTTTAAAAGCCAGCCGCACTTCGGCTTTTCTTTCTTCCGTTTTTTCGGGCGGAAGTTTCGCCTCGATTTTAGAACCGAGGTGAATATCCGCGGCGTGAATAAATTTCATTTACTCTTCTCCTGATTATTTGTAAACCGTCCGCATATCATTTTAATCTGCTTACCAGGCGGCGAACGCCTTATCTGTTATATGTTTTAATCCATTTTTTGAGCCGTTTTTTCGTCCGCTCGTCAAAGTCTTCGGGAACGTATCTGAACGACCAGTTTTTATCCGAAAATACGGACGGCGCGTTGATTCTCGCTTCCTCGCCGAAACGCTTCAGATCGTGAAACGGAATAACCGCAATGAACGCTTTTGACGCCAATAACAGCCTTATAGCCGCACTTATCTTCGCGTCGACCGTTTTCAACGATCCTTTGACGCCCTCTTTTTCGCATTCGGATTTAAGGTCTTTTTCAATGATTTCCTTTTGCGGATTTTCGTCGGAAAACAGAACTTTCAGCGGCTCGTTATCGTGCGTGCCGGTATAACCCACGCAGTTTTCCGGATAGTTCGACGGCTTGTGTTCGGAATACGGGTCGCCGCTAAGACCGAACGACATAACTTTCATTCCCGGGTAACCGGTTTCGCGCATAAGAGTTCTCACGCCGTCGTCGATGACCCCGAGATCTTCGGCAACGATTTTCGCCGCCGTGAAATCTTTGAAAAGGCCGAACTTCGGTCCGTCCTTCCACTCGCCGTTTTTAGCAGATTTTTCGCCCGATTTAATGCAATAATATCTGTCGAAACCCCTGAAATGGTCGAGCCGGACTATATCGTAAACGGAAAGGCAATAATTCAGCCTGTTTTTCCACCACTTATAGCCGTTTTTCTTCATTTTTTCCCAGTCGTAAACGGGATTGCCCCAGAGTTGCCCGTCATCCGAGAACGCGTCCGGCGGAACCCCGGCGACTTCGGAAAGCGATCCGTCGTCCGCAAGAGAAAACAATTCTTTGCCGTATTTCCACACTTCCACGCTGTCCCGCGCAAGATAAATAGGGATGTCCCCAAGAATCTCCACGCCCTTCTCGTTTGCGTAAGATTTGAGCGCACCCCACTGCTTTTCGCAAAGGTACTGCGTGAACAAAAAGAACTCGAATTCTTCACGATTACTCTCGATAAACGCCTCTATAAGTCGATTATCGAAGATTTTATACTTTCCCCATTCCGCGCTGTCGCGATAGGAAAACTTCTCCTTGAGCGTCATAAAAGTCGCGTAATCATCATATTTCCCGCCGGCAACGAAAGCCTTCCATTCCTCTGAATTTTTGTCGAAACGGCGATATGCCTTTTTGAGAATTTTCGTCTTTTCCGAAAACAACGCGCCGTAATCCACTCTGTGCGGGTCGTTCCCGAAGTTCGCCGAAGAAATCTCGTCGCCTCTCAACAAGCCCTGCTCTTTCAGTGTTTGCAGGTCTATATAATAATGACAAATCGCCTCGGACGCACACGGCGAATAAGGACTGTTGCCGTAAGACAATGGCAAAAGCGGGAGAATCTGCCATATTTTCACCCCGGCGGAAGCCAGATAGTCGACGAATTCGTATGCGTTTTTACCGAAAGTTCCTATTCCTTCTCCCGACGGAAGCGAAGCGAGCGGCAACAATATTCCGCATTTCCTTGTTTTCTGCATATTTGTTCCTTTAATAAATGGTATACCCTGATTTTAAATCCCCTTTGATTGTAGCATTTTATCGAAATAAAAGCAACTCCGACGGTTCGGGCGCACAAAAAATAAAATGAAAATTTTTGAAAAAAGGTATGGACAATTACACTCAAACCCTGCTATTTGCTTGAAAAAAAACAAAAAACATTGTATAATTCAGATAGTTGCCATAGGTTTGATTTGCTGGCGGCAACGTGTGCCTGTAGCGCAATTGGATAGAGTTTCAGATTCCGATTCTGACGGTTGCAGGTTCGAGTCCTGTCAGGCACACCATTTTAAGACGATTGCAGGTTTGCAATCGTCTCTTTTCGTTTGCGCCTGACAGGAGAATGAAATAACGTAGCGCTCCGTCGGGTTTTCCCTCCTCCGCTTACCGCCGCTTTGCGGTCGGACGAGTCCTGTCAGGCACACCATTTTCGGGCGGTTACTCGTTTGTAACCGCCTTTTTTATTTGCGCCTGACAGGTTGACAAAATAACGTAGCGCTCCGTCGGGCCTTCCCCTCCTCCGCTTACCGCCGCTTTGCGGTCGGACGAGTCCTTTCAGCCACGTCAGCCAAGAACACCATAAAAAAAGCGTCCATCAGGACGCTTTTTAAACTAAATCCGTCTCGGCAGATGGTATAAATTCACCTTCGGCGGTTAAAATCCGCTGGATGTTATCCGACTTCGTCGGACTGAAAGACGGATTTGATTTCATCCGAACATAGCGAGGATTTCCTCTCGCAGAGATTATCACAAGATAGATTTCATCAAGTTAAAAGGTAAGGAATTTCAATGTCGGACAACATTCTCGTGAATATTTCAACAAAATTTGCAGTTCAAATATTAAAACTAACAGATACTGCGAAAGAGCATTATTCTTTATTCAATCAACTCGCACGACGCGGAACAAGTGTGAGACAAAT
>JALETB010000006.1 GCA_022781715.1 Clostridiales bacterium
GTTATCGCGATCGCGCTTGCCGCAAACCCCGACATACTTATCTGCGACGAACCGACGACGGCTCTGGACGTTACGATTCAGGCGCAGATTCTCGAACTTATCAACAAACTCAAAAAGGAAAGAAATCTTTCCGTAATTTTCATAACGCACGATCTGGGCGTCGTTGCCAATATGGCGGACAGAATCGCGGTTATGTATGCGGGAAAGATCGTTGAAACGGGAACTGCAGACGACGTGTTCTACGATCCTCGTCATCCTTACACGTGGGCGCTTTTGTCATCGATGCCCGATCTTGACACAAACGAGAAACTTGATGCGATCCCCGGCACTCCGCCGAATATGATTTATCCGCCGAAAGGCGACGCATTTGCGGAACGTAATAAATATGCGATGCAGATCGATTTCGAGCAGGAGCCGCCTATGTTTAAAATTTCGGATACGCATTATGCCGCAACCTGGCTTTTGCATCCGAACGCGCCCAAGGTTGAAATACCTGCGGTTATAACCACCCGTATAGCAAGAATGAAAGAAAAACTCGGAGGCGGAGAAGATGGAAAACAATAACGAAGTATTGCTCAAAGTCGAGCATCTCTGCCAATATTTCAAAATGGGCAAAAAACAGCTCAAAGCCGTCGACGACGTAAATTTTGAAATAAAAAAGGGCGAAGTATTCGGTCTCGTCGGCGAATCCGGTTGCGGAAAAACCACAACTGGTCGTTCGATAATCAAGCTTTACGATATAACTTCGGGCAGCGTGTATTTCAAAGGCGTAAGAGTATGCGCAGGCACTCAGTCCTATAAAGACGCTATAAAAAAGAAGAAAAAAGAGGTTTTCGCCAAAATTGACGAACTTAAAGCCGAAGCGAAAAATAAACCTGAAACTGCCGAAAAAAATGCCGCCGAAATCGGAAAGTTAACGAAAGAACTTAACGAGTTCATCGCAGAGCAGAAAAAACTCATTGCGAGCGCGATTCACGATCATAAACATTGCGACAGGGATCACGCCGACAAGCTCACCGAGCAGGTAGAGGCGGAATATGCTCCGAAGTTGAAAGCCGCCGAAAACGACCCCGTGGCTTTGAAAAAAGTCGAAAAAGAGTACAGAACAAGGCTCAGAATCGCAAAAAAATCGAGGCTTACAACGCAGATTCAGATGATTTTCCAGGATCCTATCGCTTCGCTCGACCCGAGAATGACCGTAAAAGAAATAATCTCCGAAGGTCTTGTTATCAGCGGAATAAAGGATAAGGAATACATTGACGAAAAAGTTTATGAGATTCTCGAAACGGTCGGGCTTGTAAGAGAGCATGCCGGGCGTTATCCGCATGAGTTCTCCGGCGGACAAAGACAAAGAATAGGTATCGCAAGAGCGGTTATCATGCACCCGGAAATGATTATTGCCGACGAACCGGTTTCCGCGCTCGACGTTTCAATTCAGGCGCAGGTCATTAACCTTCTGAACGACCTGAGGGAAAAACTCGGACTTACTATTTTGTTTATTGCTCATAACCTTTCCGTCGTCAAATATTTCTCCGATCGTATAGGCGTTATGTATTACGGCAAAATGGTTGAACTCACCACGTCGGAAGAACTTTTCGCTCATCCGCTTCATCCTTACACAAAATCGCTTTTGTCGGCTATTCCGTTGCCGGATCCCCGCACGGAAAAAACCAGAGTAAGGATCGCTTATAATCCTATTGCAGAACATGATTACACGGTCGATAAACCTTCGATGAGGGAAATCGTCCCGGGGCATTTTGTTTATTGCAACGACGAAGAAGAAATAAAATACAAAAAGGAATTAGGTCTTTGATTTGAGTAATAATCGGTTAAAAAAAGAATCGGAAGGCTCAACCGAAACGAAACCGAACGAAGAAGAGATAAAAGAATCGAAATCAGGCGTTATCATCAAATATTCGATGACGATTGCGACGATGACTTTGTTCGGTTTAACGGTAGCCTTTTCCGGGAATCTTTTTACGCAAGTCGCGTTAAAAGATATTTTTCGTATTTTATGCGACGCGTTTATGCTCCCGGGCGTGCTTGCGATTTGCGCGGGATTTCTCGTGATGATAGCAAACACGGGTTTTTTCTCGGGCGTTAAATATCTCGGGAAAAGTTTTCTCGGCGTGTTTATTCCTGGTGTAAGGCTCAAACAAAAACGCTACAAAGAATTCAAAGAAAAAGAAGAGCAAAAGGCAAAGATAAAAAACTATGGTTTCCTGTTTTTGTCCGGAGGTGTTTTTTTCGTTATAGGACTTGTCTTTTTGGTCCTGTTTTACGTGTAAATTAACGAACGCGACCGTGAGGGTGTCTCACGGTCGCGTTCGTTTAATGTTGTGTTTTATTGAGGTTTATTTAGCAGATTTTTGTCTTTTTCGCAAACATTTTCAACGGTGAATCCGAAATACTTCTGAAGAACAGGGTACGGAGCGGACGCGCCGAAAGTCGTCATTCCGATAACGTCGCCGTCAAGTCCTACGTATTTATACCAGCATTGTGTCGAACCCGCTTCGATGGCGACTCTCGTTCTTACGGAAGAAGGGAGAACGCTTTCTCTGTATTTTTTCGGCTGCTTGTCGAAAAGTTCCATGCATGGAACGGAAACTACTCTCACGTCGATTCCTTCCTCTTTAAGCGATTCTTTCGAGTTCATAGCAAGTTCCACTTCCGATCCGCTTGCAAGCAAAATTGCGTCGGGGCGTTTCTTGTCGGAATCGGCGAGAATATACGCGCCTTTGAGAGCGTCCGCGCCGGAGTTTTCGTATTGCGGCAGGTTCTGTCTTGTAAGAACGAGGCAGGTCGGTCCTACGCCCGTTAAAGCCGTTATCCAGCCATAAGCCGTTTCCTTGCCGTCTGCCGGGCGGAATACTTTCATTCCGGGTATCGCGCGAAGTCCGGCGAGTTGTTCCACCGGTTGATGCGTGGGTCCGTCTTCGCCTACGCCTATCGAATCGTGCGTAAGAATGTAAGTTACGTTTTGTTTCATCAATGCAGAAAGGCGCATTGCGTTTTTCATATAATCGGAGAAGATAAAGAACGTCGCGCAGTAGGGGCGAAGTCCGCCGTGAAGCGAAATGCCGTTACAGATAGCCGCCATCGCGTGTTCTCTTATTCCGAAGTGGAAGTTTGAGCCTGCGCGGTTTTCGGCAGAGTAGTATTCCCTGTCTTTCATGAGAGATTTATTCGACGGTGCGAGGTCCGCGCTTCCGCCCACGAGGTTGGGGATAAGTTTCGAGAGTTCGTTCAGAACCTTATAACTCGTATTTCTCGTCGCTTCCGGCTTTGCAAAATCGAAAAGTTGCTTTTCGCTGAGTAAATCGGGGATTTCGCCCGAAAGATAAGAAAGGAATTTTTTCGAAAGTTCGGGATATTCTTTCGAATAAGCGTCGAAAAGTCTTTCCCATTCTTTTCTTATTCTTCTGCCTCTGGTTATATATTTATGGAGATGTTTTCTGACTTCTTCGGGTACGGTGAAGGGCGGGTAATCGTAACCGAGATTTTTGCGAAGGGTTTTAACGCCTTCTTCGCCGAGCGGCGCACCGTGAACGTCGGCGGAGCCCGCCTTGGGCGAGCCGTAACCGATAACCGTTTTAACAATGATGAGCGACGGTTTTTCGGTCTCTTTTTTTGCTTTTGCAATCGCTTTGGAAACGGCTTCCATATCGTTGCCGTCTTTAACGTAAAGAACCTGCCAGCCCTGCGCCTCGTGCCGTTTGCCCACGTCCTCGGTAAACGCTCCGTCCGTGTCGCCTTCTATGGTTATATTGTTTTTATCGTATAAAACGATAAGTTTTCCGAGTTTAAGGGTCCCCGCAAGCGATGCCGCTTCATATTCGATGCCTTCCATAAGGCAACCGTCGCCGCAAAGAGCGTAAGTGTAATGGTCGATTAAATCATATCCCGGCTTATTGAAAATTGCGGCAAGATGAGTTTCCGCAATCGCCATACCGACGGCGTTCGCAATGCCTTGTCCCAGCGGTCCGGTAGTTGTTTCAACGCCGGGCGTCATCGCGTATTCCGGGTGTCCGGGCGCTTTCGAGCCGAGTTGACGGAAATTTTCGATTTCCGACATAGGCAGATCATAACCGAAAAGGTTTAAAACAGAATAAAGAAGCATCGAACCATGACCGGCGGAAAGAATAAATCTGTCCCTGTCGGTGAATCCGGGTGCTTTCGGGTCGAATTTCAGATGTTTGGAAAAGAGTGTGTACGCGATCGGCGCGCTTCCGAGCGGCAGACCCGGGTGACCGGATTTTGCTTTTTCGATCGCTTCTGCAGAGAGAACTCTGATTGTGTTTACGGCAAGTTGATTAACGTCCATTTCTTTCTCCTGATGTAATTCTACGCGGTTATTATACATTTTTCACGATATTTTTTCAAGCGAATTAAAGGCTCGTCATAAATTCTTTTAAAATATTTCACGCGGGCGGTCGGCGGCAACGAAAACGCAGGCGATAACCCGCGATTTTCATTCAATACGCATATTAACCGCTTTACAATTCGTAAAAAAAAGTTTATAATACGTATTGTCTATACTTATAACCGAAACAGGGTAACGCCCTGAATAATGGAGAATAAACAAATGTTGGTAAGAAATTTGCTCGGCGCAAGATACAAGGAAACGCCGAAAGATTGCGTTATAGCGAGCCACGCTCTGATGACGAAGGGCGGATATATGAAATATATGAGTACGGGAACGTACTCGCTTTTTGCTCCCACGAAGAGGATTACGGCTAAAATAGAGAAAATTCTCAGAGAAGAAATGGACAGGATCGGCGGACAGGAAGTTCTGTTCCCCGTCGTCATGCCGGCGTCGCTTTGGGAAGAATCGGGCAGATATACGAGTATCGGTAGCGAGATGGCTCGTTTCACGGACAGAAACGGAACGAAAATGGTTCTCGGAATGACTCACGAAGAAGCAGCCGTTCACCTTGCGAGAGATATCGCCGCTTCTTACACCGATTATCCGTTTATGATCTATCAGATTCAGACGAAATTCCGCGACGAACCGAGAGCGAGAGGCGGGCTTATAAGAGTGAGAGAATTCACCATGAAGGACGCTTACTCGTTCCACACCTCGCAGGAAGATCTCGAAGAGTATTACCGGAAATGTTATGAAGCGTACGTTCGAATTTATAAAAGGGTCGGCGCGAAAAACGTCATCGCCGTCAAGAGCGACAGCGGAATGATGGGCGGAAGCGTTTCTCACGAATTTATGCTTTTAACCGATATCGGCGAGGACACTCTCGCGATATGTTCGGACGAAAATTGCGGATACAGGGCGAACGTAGAGGTTGCCGACTGCATAACTCACAACATCGAAAGCGAAAAAGAAGAACTTCGCAAAATCGAAACTCCGAACGTTAAAACGATCGAAGGGCTAAAACATAAACTCGGAGTCGAACCGACTGGAATGTGCAAGGCGGTTATTTATCAGGAAAATATTTCCGACGAGTACGTTGTCGTATTTATTCGCGGAGATCTCGAAGTCAACGAAACAAAACTCCGCAATTATCTTAAAACCGAAGTTCATCCCGCAACGGGCGTAAACGAAGACTCCGGTATCGTGGCGGGCTTTACGGGTCCCGTCGGATTTAATGCAAAGGCAAAAGTCGTTTTCGATCGTTCGCTTAAAGATATCGAGAGTTTTGTCTGCGGCGCAAACGAAAAAGATTTCCACTACGTGGGTATGAATATTGAAAGAGACGTCGGCGACGTCGAATACGTCGACGTTGCAAAGGCTTATAACGGCGGAGTCTGTCCCCTTTGCGGCAAACCTACGATAACCCTTAAACGCGGCGTCGAAGTCGGCAACATATTCCAACTCGGAACGAAGTATACTAAGTCTATGAACATGACTTACGTCGACAGCGACGGAACAAAAAAGAACCCGATAATGGGTTGTTACGGAATAGGCGTCGGCAGGCTTTGCGCTACGATCTGCGAAGAACAACACGACGCTTACGGTCCGATCTGGCCGATGCCAATCGCTCCGTGGCAGGTTGAAATTTGTTGCTTGCAATCGGAGGACGAACGCGTAAAAGGCGTGTCCGACGACCTTTATAACAAACTTTGCGACGAAGGCGTGGAAGTCCTTTACGACGACAGAGACATAAGAGCCGGCGCGATGTTTGCCGACGCCGATCTATTCGGAATTCCGATAAGAGTGGTAGTCAGTCAGAAGAACTGCGACAAAGGCGTTGCCGAAATCAGTTACAGAGATAAATCTTTCAAAGGCGAAGTCGATCTTAAAAACGCCGTTGAAGATATAAAGAACAGAATAAACGAGATTATGGATCGTTACAAAGTTTAAAATGAACGGATTAAAGTTTGAAAAGCCCCGCCCGAAACCGGCGCGGGCATATAATCCGAACAGATTCAACGCGTTGGACAGCGGGATAGTTTATATAATAGTTCTTGTGATGTTTTACGTCGTTTCGCTTTTGTTCGGGAAAGTTTTCGGCACGTGGCTGAGAGCGTTGTATCAGTATGATGTTTACGCGTATATGATAGTCAGCCTGCTCGTGTCGCAACTTACGATTTTCGCCGTCGCTGCGGTTTATTCCCTGGTAAGACGAACCAACCCTTTCAGCGGAGGCGGTTACGTAGCCAAAGTAGACGGAGTTCAGATTCTGATGTCGCTCATTCTGATAATGGGCATAATGATGACGTTGTATCACACTCATCTTCAGTTCGGTCAGGATGCCGAAAAAATTCTCGGCGGAGGGTTTAATCCCGATTTGAATTTAAGTCCTTTTTCGGGCGTGTTCGCGCTGATTTATATCGCGCTTATGGTGTTATGCCCCGCGATTTTCGAGGAAATGCTTTTTCGCGGAATCATCATGAGAGGGCTTGAACAATTCGGCAGCGTTGCCGCGATAGTTTTGTCTGCGGTTGCGTTCGCGCTGATGCACGGTAATTTTTCTCAACTTATTCTTCAGTTTGTCGGCGGGGTTGCGATCGCTTCGGTGGTAGTCCTCACGGGAAACTGGCTGATCGGTTCGATCATGCACGGTTTCAACAACTTGTTTTCTGTTTTTTACGGCTTGTTGCTTGAAAATATCGGCGAGGGTTTAACCGGTGAATATATTCAGGCGGCAACCGACGCGTCGCTTATTCTTATAGGCGTTGCGCTGCTTACGGTGAGCGTTATATACTTTGCGAAACTCGCTTTAGAAAAGAAGAAAAAAGAAACCTCCGGCAAACCGCCGGTCGGTAAATTCGAGCGCGTAAGATATTACGAGGCTTTTGAAAACGGCGAACTTATAACCATGCCTTATTACGTTAAGGCGGAAATGCCGGAATGGGGCGAGGAAAGCGGAAAGAAGTTTAAAATCAAAGGAAGATACAGAAAAATAAACAGGAAAGCACCGTTTATCGCTTCCTGTATAGTATTCGGCGCGGCAATAATCGTCGCGATAGTATTTATATTTATCTGAGGTTAAAATGCTGTATTCAATATTGTATAACATCTTTATTTTGTCGGAGACGATCTTTGAAATCGACGTTAAAAACGGCGTCGAGGTGCCGAGAAGACTGGGTTATGGCGGCGTAATGACGTTTCTCGGCGGTTATGCCGGCTACGCGATAGCGATGTTTATCGTCTATTATCTGCTCAGGTCGTTCGGGCTTTACAGGATGGCGAAAGCGCGCGGTCTTAAAAACCCGGAAATGTGTTTCGTCCCTTTTTACGCGTATTTTATGCTGTCGAAACTTCGTTCCGATTGCGACGCGCTTAAGAAACATACTTTTTATCCTATCGTGGCGATATCCGCTTTGGGAGCGTTTATTTTGTTTTCGATTGTGCTGGACTCCTTCTTTGCGATAAGAATAATCGTTCAACTTGTCGAAACAGAGCGTTCCGCACCCGGAACGGCTGTTCTCACCGAAAAAATGTTTGCATACAACACGAATCTCGCAAACGTTTTCTCCAATGTTATGGATATAGCGAAACTCGTGTATATGGTGTTCGTCGCTCTTCTTTATTGCGATTTGTTCCGCACCTATTCGCCGCTCAAAACAAGGACGCATGTCACTTTGTCAGTTATTTTTATGGTGATTACGGGTTCTTCGCTTCTGTTCGGAGCGTTTGCGCTTTCTCTTTCGGGGCGTCCCGCAGTTAATTTCGACGAGATTCTCGCAAAGAGAAAAATCTATTACGGCTACGGCAATCCTTACGCAAGGCCGCCTTATTCTGACGGCGGTAACGGTTCGGGGAGATATGGCGGCGAAGATCGTTCCGATTCGTCGCAGGATCCCTTTTCCGATTTTACAGAAACGAATAAAAACGGGCGTACGGACGATCCTTTCGGGGAATTTTCGGGCGGCAATACGCATGAAAAAGTAAATTCGGACGATCCTTTCGCCGATTTCGGCTCGGATAACGGAAATTCGGGCAATAGCAGTGGCGGAAAGTCGGACGACGACACCGATTCGTTATTTTAAGCCGTCGTTATGAGTAAAACAATTTCGGCAATTTCAACCGCTCCGGGAACGGGCGGCGTTGCCATAATAAGAGTGAGTGGAGCGGACGCGCTTAATATAGCCGAAAAAATGTTCAAACCGCTCGGAAGGCATAAAGTGAGAGATTTCGAACCGTATAAAATGTACGTCGGCGAGATAGACGGCGGGAATTTCACGGACTTCGGAATGTGCGTATATTTCCGCGCGCCTAAAAGTTACACCGGCGAAGATATGGTTGAATTCCACTGTCACGGCGGCATAGCCATATCGCGCGGGGTCCTGAAAAGAACGATTGAACTCGGAGCGATTCCCGCAACGCGCGGCGAATTTACGAAAATAGCATTCATAAACGGTAAAATGAGCCTTTCCTCGTGCGAAGGGCTTATCGATATGATAAACAGCGAAAGCGTCGGCGAGGTTAAGGCGGGGTATTATCTTTACCGCGAAAAACTTTGCGCGAAAATCAAAGCCTTGCAGGATAAACTCACTTACGTGCTCGCTTATATCGATGCGGGGATCGATTATCCCGAAGAAGGCGTGACGGAAGATAATTACGACGTCATAATGCACACCCTTGAAGAGGTTGAAAACGAAATTTCCGCAACGATCGGAAAGTACGGCGCGGGCAGGAAAATAAAAAACGGCGTTAAAGCGGCGATTCTCGGCAAACCCAACGCGGGCAAGAGTTCGCTTCTTAACAGGCTTCTCGATTACGACAAAGCGATCGTTTCGTCCGTTGCCGGCACAACGCGCGACGCGGTCGAAGGAGAAATCGATATCGACGGCGTGAAGTTCATTTTTTCCGATACCGCCGGCATACGCGAAAGCGATGACGAAATCGAAAACGCGGGCATAGAACGGTCGCTGAAAATTCTTAATTCCGCCGACGTGTGTCTGGTCGTGCTTGACGGCTCGGTAAAAACCGACGAGGACGACAAAAAAATACTCGCCGAAACGGAAAACAGAGAAAGAATAGTCGTTATCAACAAGACAGATATCGGAATAAATTGCGACGTGAAGGGCGATGTGGCGATATCCGCAAAAAACGGCGACGGCGTCGACGAACTGAAAAAATTGCTCGTCGATAGGTCGTTCGGCGGAGAAATCGACCTCGGTGCGGACTTTCTTACCGAAGAAAGGCATCTCGTCGCGCTCAAAGAGGCGTTGGCTTCCGTTAACGACGCGATGGAAAGTTTTTCGGTAAATACGGCGGATCTTTCGTCGATCGACATAAGGAACGCGTGGCTTGCGCTCGGAAAAATAAGCGGCGAAACGGCTGACGAAGCGATTATCGACGAGATTTTTGCCAAGTTTTGCGTCGGCAAATGACAAACAAAGGACAGGCAGGAGAGAAAAATGGTAGATCTTGATTTATACAGAGTGTTTTATACGGTGGCAAAATGCGGAAGCCTTACTAAAGCCGCAGAGGAGTTATATATTTCGCAACCCGCGGTTTCCCAGGCGATAAAGCAACTTGAAACACAACTCGGCGGAAAACTTTTCAACAGAGTCAGCCGCGGAATGGAGTTGACCGAAACGGGCGGAGTGCAGATGCTCGCCATCGTCGAACAGGCTTTGAAGATGCTCGACGGAGCGGAAGATCGTTTTAAGGCGATAAGAAACATCGCCACCGGAACGCTCAGAATCAGCGCGTCCGATACGAATATAACTCACTTCCTCATGAGGTATATCAAGAAATATCACGAACTTTATCCAAATGTTTCTATCGTTCTCAAAAACAGCACGTCGAAAGAAACTATCGAACTGATAAAACAAAACAAAGCCGACGTTGGGTTAATCAATCTGCCCGTATTCGATAAAGATATTCTTCTCACCGGTCAGACGGGCGAAGTTGAAGATATTTTCGTTGCGTGCGATAAATATGCGGATCTGTTCAATAAAACGATAGACCTTAAGGATCTGTCGAATTATCCCATTCTAATGCTCGATAACAACACGGCGACTTCCAAAGAAATATATAATTTCCTCGATTCGATTAATATAAAAATCACGCCGGAATTTGAAGTGGGCAGCGTTGAAATGCTTGTGGAAATGGCTAAAAACGGACTCGGAATCGCATGCATTCCGAGAAGATATATCCTCGACGAATTGAAGCGTCAGGAACTTTTCGAAATAAAAACCTCCCCCAGACTTCCGCTTCGCATGACGGGCGTCGTGGTGAGCAAAGAGGGCGCGGAACATTCTTTCGCGCTGAAAGAATTTATCAGAATTCTCGATGACGATCAGTACAGGTAAAATCTGTTTTTTAAAAGGCGGCGTCGGCAATTTTGCCGACGCCGCCTTTATGCTGACATATATGTGAATTCATTTTTTTCTTCTTAAATCTTCGCCTTTTATTTCTATGTTAACGCCGTGTTTTTTGTCGTTTAATCTCGACAGAATTCTGTCTCCGTAACGGTCGAGGAGTTGTTCCTGCGAGAGGTTCGTCGTAATGATATACGGCATATTTTTCGTAAGCCTTTCCGAGAGGATCAGCAGCAGATATTCGAGCGTGACGTTTTTAAAAATCGGTTCCGCCCCGAGATCGTCGATAACGAGCAGATCGCAGCCGCAGAGCAGCGAAAGATAAAACGCTTTGTCATAAACGGGCGCGGTGTGATATTTAATAAAAATCGTGTCGAGTTCGCATGCGGAAACGAAAACAACGTTGTAATTGTTTGCGATCAGTTCGTTTGCTATGCATGCGGCAAGGTGGCTTTTTCCGGTTCCGACGCTTCCGGAGATGACTACGTTTTTCCTTATCTCGCCGAATTTTTTGCAGTAGCCGGAAAATTTAGCGTAATACCTGTCGAGGTTGTTTTCCTTTATCGCCGATTCCGAAAGCAAAGGAAGCGGCTTTTTTGCGATCCCGAGTTCTTCGAGGGTTATCTCGCAGGCGAGTTTTTCAAAGCATCTGCACCTTTTCCCGCTTCTCGTTATACCCGTGTCGTTGCAGATTTTACAATGATAATCGGGAATGAGCATTTCATCGGTAACACCGAGTTTTTTGCGAATCGCTTTCATTGTTTCGCTCGCCGCTTTCATATCGGAAGCGGCTTTTCTTTCTGCCGTATCGTCGCCGTTGAATCTCGCTTTCGAAAGGTTGAATTTCGCCGTGTTGTAATTCTTTTCGGCAGCCGTGTAGTCGGCGTTTTTAGTGAGAATATCGGCATAATATTCCGCGCGTGATTCCGCCGCTTTTCTTCTTTCGGCAAGTTCCGAATTTATTTCTTTAATCAGTCGGTTATCGTATATCATGGTTAAAATTCAATGTCGTCAATGTTATCGATAAGTTTCTCGAATTCTTCCTTTGTGTAAGAACGCGTCCTTATCGCCTGTTCGTTCGTCTTTTTGCCTGCCTGCGCATGCGGTATTTTGTCAACCGAGAAAATCCCGTCCGACTTCCAGCCGGAAAGCACTGCGTTTACGTAAGACATGGGGTTGGATTTACCCACGGCTATTTTGCTCGCCTCCAAAATCATTTCGTCTGAAAAATTCCAACTCCGCCATATTTTCAGGTTTTGTCTGTCCCAGTCGGTCGGTTTTCTCACCAGCCCCGCCGCGTCGAGAAGTTTTTTGATGAATCCGTCGTCGGCGGAAACCGATTTCAGATACTCCGCAATCGCCGCAAGGGTAATAAGCCCTTTTTTGTAGAGTTTTTCCACTATTTCGTTCATATCTGCGAGAGAACGACGATTTTTCCTGAAACAATAAGTCGCGAGGAATAGAAGCGTTTCGCCGTCGTAACCCATATTGAGCCACGGAGTAACGTAATTTTCAATCGCCGGGTCGATTACTTCCACATAAACGGAAAGCGAGCGATTAATAGAGTATGCGAGTTCGGTCGTTGCCGCTTTCGTCTTGTAGTAGTCCGCGATTTCCTTCTCGGAAAATTTCTTGCTCGCGTATAAAACATCTATCTCTTTATCAAGTTTTTCGATGCTTTTGATCTTAGCCGTTTTGGCTATAAAAATAATCGTGTCTATATCGTAGAGGAGTTGCTTGTTCCATTTTTCAAACAACTTTAAGTCTTCGATCTGCGGTTTTCTGTTGGGCAATATGTAATTCATAAGAGTTGCGAATTCGCCCGTTTTCAGCGAGTAATCGGATAATTCTTTTTCGATTTTCGTCGTGGTGGTAACGCCCCTTGCGATGAAGTCTCCGGCAACTTTTAAAATATATCTGCAACCTATCGCTCCGCCTTTCAAATCCACACAGTATTTAACGATCATAAGGAGAGCCTCTGGTTTTATTCCGTTTTCCTCCATGAGCGAAAAATACGCGGAGTATTCGTTCGTCGTTATCATTCTGTCGGGGATGAGAATCTGGAGAGCCTTGTTGAATTCGCCGTATTTTTCCGCGCTGTATTTTTTCGGCTTCGAGGATTCTGCAGGCAGATATTTGACGAGAAAAGGCTCTTCCGATAAAACGTTGACGACGCCCAGTTCTTCCCAGAACTTAAAGCAGTCCGTAACCACGTTTTTTTCGAGGTTGATATCTTTGCAGAACTTATCGAAGGAAACGTCCTCGTCGGTATCCTGACAGACGAAAAGCCCGTAAACGTAACATTTAACGGCTTCGCCGCTCGCTTCCGGAAGATAGGTCGTTATGAATTTATTGTCGATGACCGTCGACGAGTTTTTCAGCGTTTCCTTTGAAAAAGAACAAAAAGACATTTGATTTTACCCCATAATAACTTTGCCTGAAAATAATATTATAAAATTAAAAAAAAATCAAGTCGTTTTTCCCCAAAAAAAATAAAACACAACATATTGTTTTTTAGTTTTGCCGTTCACACATTTCAGAGTCGTTTTTCGCTTGTCGGGAGCGCGATTTATAAGTTTTGCGCGGCGGGCGGAATCGCTTTCGCAAAAATTGAGAAAAAATGTGAAAATTTTTATAAAAAGTCAAAAAAACGCTTAATATTTGTCGCAAAATTTAAAAAAATGTTGTATAATAGATGCGGTATAGTTTGTAGTAGGCGGATATTGTAACGGACGACGTTTTTATCCGCCGGAAACACGGAGCGATAATGATCGAACAATCTGTAATTTTAACTCCAATTTCATTATGGGAAGGTTTCGACGCTTCCCGTCCCACAAAGTCGAATATGCTCGGCGAAATTCGTTACGATAACGTCGTGCATAGGGATTTCTTTTTCTCGGGCAGGCAGGTAGGCAACGAGAGGGTGCGTATCTTCGGCAAGTATTTCACGCCGGACGATTCTTCATCTCACGAGTGCTTGCTTTATATTCCCGACATAACCGAAAGGATTAATTACGAGGAAGTCATCGATTACGTCAAAATGGGTTTTTCCGTTCTTATGGTCGACTTTTACGGTAAGCGCGACAATACGGAGAATTACACCGTTTATCCGGAATCCGTTTCTTACGCGAATTACGAAACGCGCGGCAGACGAATGGATTACGTTGACGAGAGCGCAAGAGAAACCTGCTGGTACGAATGGGTTGCCGTCGCGAGATACGCTCTGACGTTCTTAATCGAACAGAATCCTTCGGTTTCGAAAATCGGCGTTATCGGGATAAAAAACGGCGCGAACATTGCCTGGCAACTCGCCGCCGTGGACGACAGAGTGAAATGCGCCGTGTTCATGTTCGGCGCGGGCTGGTCGGCTTATAAGGGTATCAACAAGTTTTCCGATTCCGATATCGTGATGAACGAGGAGAGAAGAAAATATATCGCGGCAGTGGATGCGCATGCTTACGCGCAGTACGTTAAATGTCCCGTTCTGTTTCTGACGTCGACGAACAGCACGGAGTTCGATTTCGACAGATCGCTCGATACGCTTTCGAGAATAAGAGCGGACGTGCCTTACGTTTTCAATTTTTCTCCGGGTTTCAACGTTTATCTCGACGATTATTGCAAAAAGGACGCGGAATTGTTCCTTTATCGTCAGTTCGACATAAAGAAATTAGTATTTCCGAAATGCCCGGAAGTGTCTATCGAACAGGACGGCAACTTCCTTGCTCTCACTCTCGATTATTCCACGGAAGTCAAAATAGATAGCGCGAAGGTTTATATCAACGAGGGCGTTATCAACCCCGCCATAAGGAACTGGAATTCCTGCGATTTCGTCGGCGACGAAGCGGAAGGCAGAATGAAATACGAATACGTCGCGAACGGAAGCACGAAAAACGTTTTTGCTTTCGCCGTAGTCAGATATAAAAACGGGCTTACGCTCAGTTCAAAACTTGCTTATAAGAAAATCGAGCCTACTTCGTCCAAAAAATCGAACCTGATTTATTCGAGCAGGGACGGACTCGGCGGAATAACGTTCTACGATAAAAACGCTTCCGAAAAAAGCATTTTCGTCGACGAAAGCAAGTTTCTCGAGTTGGTGAAAGGCGCGGACGGAATTTACGGAGCGTATTCTCACTGCGGGCTGATAAGTTACAAGTTCAGCGAACCGTGTTGCGCCGCGGACGACTCGTCCATTCTCGAAATGGATTTCTTCACTTCGGAATTCTGCGTTTTAAAACTTGTGTTTATGGTCGAAACACCGTCCGGCGTTAAGGAATTCACTTATTCGTTCGAACTCAAAAGCGGCAAATTCTGGCAAAACATAATCATCAGATTGAACGAATTCAAATCCGCCGAGGGGATGAGTATAAGAAAATACGAGGATATTTTCGCGCTCAGAATCGAATCGGGCGGCAAATACGTGGTTAACAACATCCTATTGATTTAAAATGGAAAACGACATTAAGCGAATTGAAAAATTTAAAATAAACGACAGGCTTATCGGCGCGCCGAAGGAAAAAGTTTTTTCTTTCGCCGACGTCGTGCTTATCGTGCTTATCGTCGTTATGCTTGCTTTTTCCGTCGTGCAGAGAGTGTGGATTTCACCTGTGAATATCGACGGAAATTCGATGAACAAAACGATCGACGACGGCGACTGGCTTGTGATGAACAAACTCGCAAAGCCCGATTACGGTGACGTTGTGGTTATCGAAATATCCGGCAAAATCAATTACATTAAAAGGGTGATCGGGTTGCCCGGCGATACGATTTATATTAACGACGACGTTGTTTACAGAAAAAAGAAAGGCGAAACGGATTTCACGCCGCTCGATGAACCGTACGCTTACTATTCCTCGGCGAAAAAGTCCGAAAAATATGCGGCGGTAGTCATTCCGGAAGGTAAAATTTTTGTTCTCGGCGACAATCGTTACGAAAGTAAGGACAGCCGAAGCCCGGATATAGGAACGAGAAACGTTTCTGCGGTTATAGGCGTCGTTCCCGATTGGGCGATAAAAAGAAAAAGCAGCATCACCTCATATTATAACACGGTGATGAAAATCGATAATTTCATTTTGGGATTGTTCGGCGCGAAAGCCGATAACGGGAGAAATAAATGACAAACGTTTACAGCGATAAAGATTACGAAAACGCTCTGAAATTAAAAAAGAAGTTGCTCACGATATACTTCGCCGTTCTTGCAGCCGGGATTATCGGTTGCGCGGTATTCTTTGTTTTGTTCCTGCGTTTGCCTTACATTTCGACAAGCGAACTCGAATCACAGAAAAAACTTTATCTTTTCTTCGTTTGCCTGATATCGGGCATAGAAATAGTTTTTTCGTTTGTATATCTCGGAATTCCTTATAAGCGCGCAAAATACTATTTCAGACTGATGGACGACATCAAAGTCGGCAGAAAGATGTTAAACGAAAGTACTTTTTTACAGAACGAAACTTATATAAGCGAAGTCGGTAACGTTGATTTTCACGTTATGGCGGTTCTCGAATGGTCGGATAAAACTCAGGAATATATGAGGAGAAACGTCCTTGTCGATAAGGAAAAGCCGATGCCTGACTTCAAAAACGGAGATATAATCAGATACGTCACGCACGCGAACGTTCTTCTTGCTTACGGGTTGAAATCGGACGACGACGTCTTCGACGATTTCGAACAAAATTAAATGAAAAAACATAATACGGAGGATATAAAAATGTCAAAGAAAAGAAGCGAAGTAGCGGAAAATCTCAAATGGAGACTGACCGATATATTCAAGGATCAGAAAGAATTCGACGATTTGCTGGAAAGTATTTCCAAAAGAGTCGATTTTTCGGCATACGAAGGCAAACTTGCCGACGAAAAAACCTTGCTTAAATGCCTCAAAGAAATGGACGAGGTTGAAACGGTTCTCGAAAAACTCGACGTTTACGCTTATATGAAAAAGGACCTCGACGCAAGAGATTCCGAATCTAACGCCCTTCTTACGAGAGTTGAAAACGTGATTATTTCTTATAGTTCGAGTACGTCTTTCATTACGCCCGAAATCACTGCCATTCCGGACGAAAAACTCGAAAAGATAATCGTAGATCCTGATTTTAAGGATTACGATTATATGCTCAAAAATCTTCTCAAGAGCAAAAAACACGTCCTTTCCAAGGAAAGCGAGAATATCCTTGCTATGGGCGGGCAGGTTTTCGGAGGATTCCACGATATTTTCGGAATGATCGACAACGCCGATATGCCTTTCCCGACGATTGACGTAAGAGGAGAAAAGGTCAAGGTAACTCACGGAGTTTACGGACTTTTGCTGCAGGATAAGGACAGAGACGTGAGAGAAAGAGCGTTCAAGGCTTATTATAACGCCTATATTTCGCTTATCAACACGATCGCCGCGACTTATATCGGCAACGTAAACAAGGATGTTTTCCTTACGAGAGTGAGAAAGTACGACAGTTGCCTTTCCAAGGCTCTCGAAAACGAGGACGTTACGCCCGACGTATACGAAAATCTTCTCGAAAGCGTTAACGAAGGTTTGCCGCTTATGCACAGATATATCAACGACCGTAAAAAAGTTCTCGGTCTTGACGAAATGCATATGTGGGATATTTACACGCCGCTCGTTGAAAACGACGATCTCAAACTCTCTTACGAGGACGCTTTCAAACTCGTTAAAAAAGGACTTGCTCCTCTCGGCGAAGATTACGGAAAACTTCTTCAGACTGCGCACGATAACGGCTGGATCGACGTTGAGGAAACAGAAGGGAAGAGAAGCGGAGCATACAGCATAAGCGTTTACGCGATGCCGCATCCATACGTTCTTCTTAATTATCAGCCGACCATCCACGACGTATTCACCATCGCGCACGAACTCGGTCATTCCATTCATTCATACAAATCGGAAGCGACCCAGCCTAAGTCGAAAGCGGATTATAAGATTTTCGTCGCGGAAGTCGCAAGCACGGTAAACGAAGTGCTTTTGCTTAAATACCTTCTCAAAAACACGGACAACAAAGAACTTAAAAAATATCTTTGTTCTTACTATATGGACATGATCCGTACCACGCTTTTCCGTCAGACTATGTTTGCGGAATTCGAGTATATCGCTCACGACGCATGCGAAAAGGGTGTTCCGCTCACGAAGGATTATCTCAACGAGAAATACCTCGAACTCAACAAAAAATATTACGGCGACGGAATCGTTTCCGATGACGAGATCGCATACGAATGGGCGAGAATCCCGCATTTTTACACCGCGTTTTACGTTTATAAATACGCAACCGGCATAATCAGCGCGATTTCTATCGCCGAAAGAATTTATAAAGAGGGCGACAAAGCCGTGGAAGATTATTTCAGATTCCTTTCTTCCGGCGGATCGGACAGCCCCGTCGAGCTTCTTAAACTTGCAGGCGTCGATCTTGCGAAGAAAGATGCGTTCAAGGCGGCAATGAAGTCTTTTGAAGACACGCTCGCCGAATTTGAAAGTTTATAACAAACAGTTTACAAAAAATCCGGAAAACCGGATAAAAGAGGGATAATATGCCGCAGATAAAAACCAACGCTATGCCGTATAATCTCGAGGCGGAGCAGTCTGTTCTCGGTTCTATACTCATAGATATGGAATTACAGTACGAAATAATTTCAAAACTCAAAGAGGGAGATTTCTATCTCGAGTCGCATAAACTTATTTTTGCGGCAATGTATCAGATATCGGCGGCAAACACTCCCGTCGACCTCGTCACGCTTTCGGACGTGATGGAAAAAAGCGCCACGCTCGAAAAAGCGGGCGGAATGGATTACCTCACGTCGCTTGTGAGAATAACTCCTTCGGCGGCGAACTATTCTTATTATCTCAATATCGTCAAGCGCGACAGCACGCTTCGTAAACTTATCCGAAGCGCGGATAAAATATCCGAAGAATCCAGAAATTCCACCGATTATTTAAAGTCGGTGGCGTTTGCGGAAAAATGTATTTACGACATTTCGGAGCAACTCGATACGAGTTCGCTTTCGAACATCAACACCGAGTTTAACGGTATTCTCGAAAAATACGAGAATATTCAGAAAAACAAAGATTATTTCCAGGGCTTAAAAACGGGTTTCACCGAACTGGACAGATTGACGAACGGTTTACACGCCGGCAATCTTATCATTCTCGCCGCAAGGCCGTCTATCGGTAAAACTACGCTCGCGATGAATATAGTCGAGAATATCGCCATAAAGGAAAAAGCCGTTTGCGCCGTTTTCGCGCTCGAAATGACGAAAGAGGAACTTGCGCAGAGAATGATGTGCTCCGTTGCAAACGTTTCCAACCAGAGCGCGCTCAAAGGTAAACTCGAGGACGAGGACTGGCAGAAACTCTGGCAGGCTCAGAAAATTCTCAACGACACGAGGATATACGTCGACGATACGTCCATGACCACGTGCGCCGAGATTCTCTCCAAATGCAGAAGGCTTAAAAGTCGCGAGAGAAAACTCGACCTCGTCGTCGTCGACCATATCCAACTTATGAACGCGATTAAACCCAGCGACAGCCGTCAGCAGGAAATAACCGAAATTTCCAGAGGCTTGAAAATGATAGCCAAGGAACTCGATATTCCGGTCATCGCGCTTTCGCAGTTGTCCCGTCTCGTAACGGGCAGAAAAGGACAGAAGCCCGTTCTTTCCGACCTCCGTGAATCGGGCGCAATCGAGCAGGACGCGGATATAGTTATGTTCATTCACAGACCCGACCTTGCCGCCGAGGAAAAAGAACTCGAACAAGGAAAGGTAAAAAAGAACGTTGCGCAGATAATAATCGCGAAAAACAGAGCGGGCGAGTGCAGAGATTTCGACCTTCTCTTCAAGGGTGAAAATTCCAAGTTCATCAACCCGCCGGTTTCTTACATCAACGATATTCAGGTTCCGGGCGAAAGACCGCGGAAAAACGATTTCAACAAAATTCCGGGCGGAGACCTTCCTCCCGCAACCGATGACGACGCGCCGATCGAAGGCGACGACAGTTTCGGAGACGTGTTCTGATATGTACGATACGATTATTTCGGAAGTAAACGAGACCTCTCTCAAACTCGCGAAAAAGTATATTTTAAACGGAGAACTCGTCGGTTTCCCAACGGAAACGGTTTACGGACTGGGTGCGATTGCTTACAGCGACGAAGCGGTTAAAAAAATCTTCGAAGCCAAGGGCAGACCGCAGGATAATCCGCTTATCGTTCACGTTCATAAGGATTACGACGTCGATAAACTCGTTTGCGTCGATTATGATTACGTTTATAAATTAAGAGAGGCGTTTCTTCCCGGTCCGCTTACAATGGTATACAGAAGCAAAGGGATGATAAGTCCGGTCGCCACGTGCGGCCTCGATACGGTGGGGATAAGAATCCCCTCGAGCGAAGCGGCTCAGGCTTTTTTAAGGGCGGTTGACGTTCCCGTCGCCGCGCCTTCGGCAAACGTGTCAAAACACACGAGTCCGGTCACGGCTATGCACGTTTATGAGGATCTGCAAGGTAAGATTCCGCTTATTCTCGACGGCGGAAAATGTAGCGGCGGAATAGAAAGTACCGTTCTGGACGTCACGACGGACACACCGATAATTTTAAGAAGCGGACTTGTAACAGCCGATATGATAAAGTCGGTTGTCGGGAAATGCGCTTATTCGCAGAATAAACCTACCGATAAAATCCGTGCGCCGGGGATGAAATACCGTCATTATTGTCCGAAGTGCGAAACCGCGCTTTTCAAAAGAGATCAGACAGAACTTGCGCAGAAGTTATACGACGAACTCGTTTCGGAGGGTAAACGTCCGTATTTTATGTGCGACGACGCGATTTTAACGAAAATAAAAGGCAACGTTTTAAGGCTCGGCGGCTCTGCCGAAGAAATAGCGTCTAATCTTTACGACAAACTTCACGAAAGCGAGGGGTTGGCGGATATGATTATAGCGTTCGAAGTGGAAACGGGCAGCGACGTTGACGTAGGAATTATGAACAGGCTATCGAAGGCTTGTAAAAAATACGAAATTTGAATTTGTATATAATTAACTCGAGGTGTTTTAAATGAAAATTGCAATCGGATGCGATCACGCAGGCATTTATCTTAAACCCGCGCTTATTGCTTATCTTGAAAAAAACGGTTATGAATTTACCGATTTCGGAACTTATACGGCGGAATCGTGCAACTATGCCGATTATGGCGCAAAAGTCGCCGAAGCGGTCGCTTTCGGCGGTTACGACAGAGGAATTCTCATTTGCGGAACGGGCATAGGTATGTCCATCGTTGCAAACAAAGTTCCGGGAATAAGATGCGCTCATTGTCACGATAGTTTCTCGGCTCGCGCAACGCGTATGCACAACGATGCAAACGTCATCGCTTTCGGCGAAAGAGTTATCGGTTCGGGCGTTATGATAGATATCGTGGAGGCGTTTTTAACCACCGAATTCGAAGGCGGCAGACACCTTGCGAGAATTGCGAAAATCAGCGAAATAGAAAAAAAATATTCAAAATAATCCGTTTACGGCAATGGTTGCCGCCGACGGACAGAGGTAGTAATGAATTTAAAAGTAAGAAAAGCGGTGATTCCCGTTGCCGGTTACGGAACGAGGTTTCTCCCTTTCACAAAAGCAGTCCCGAAGCCCATGCTTCCCATTCTCAATAAACCCGCGTTGCAGGTCATTTCGGAAGAGGTGGTAAACAGCGGAATAACCGATATTTTGTTTATTGTCGGTTATAAAAAAGAAATACTCGAAAGTCATTTTGACGCCGCGCCCGAACTTGAAAAAATGCTTGCAGATAAAGGGAAAACGGACTATCTTAAAGAAGTGGTTTACCCCGAGCATATGGCGAATTTTACATATAAGGTTCAGGAAGTTCAGAACGGAACGGCAAGCGCGATCAACTTAGCGAAAGAATTCGTAGGCGGCGAGCCGTTCGCGGTTCTTTTCGGCGACGACGTTATGTATAACGAAACTCGCCCGGTTATCGGTCAACTAATCGACGTTTACGAAAAATACGGAAAGACGGTGCTCGGTTGTAAAAGGGTAAGCATGGACGTAATATCGAAATATGCGTCCGTTGAGTATGATAAAATTCTCGAAGAAAACGTCTATAACATGACGAAAGTGACCGAAAAGCCTAAAAAAGAGGAAGCGAAGAGCGACCTTGCGCCGCTCGGCAGATACGTTTGTTCGCCTGAAATTTTCAGGATTATCGACAATCTCAAGCCAGGCGCGAACAACGAATATCAGTTTACCGACGCGCTCGATTTAATCGCGAGAAGCGAAGGCGCGCTCGCCTATGTTTTCGACGGAACGAGATACGATATGGGCGACAGATTCGGCTATCTCAAAGCGAATATCGAATACGGTCTCCGCGACGCGGAACTCAAAGATAAACTTAAAGAATATCTCAAGGAACTTATTGCCGAATAACGGTCGGGAAAAGACTTAATTTTCTTCGGGGATGCAGGGATTATGAATGAATTTAAATGCACTCAGGGCGTTGTTTATGCGATAAAAAACGCTCAGGTCGTTTCACGGAAATATAAACTGAATTATGTCGGAACGGAAGAGATTTTATACGGCTTGCTGTGCCTGCCAAAGTGCGGCTCGTGCAAGGCGTTGAACGATCATGGCGTAAATAAGGATAATTATTTTGAAATTCTTAAAGAAACTTTCCGCTATAACGATCAGACGGGCGGTTTCACGCCCAAGGCGAAAGCGGTCGTAAATAAGGATTCCGAATATCTCGCCGACGTTTCAAAAACAAAATATATCTCCACTGAACATCTTTTGCTCGCGATTCTCAATAAAAGAGATTGCGTGGCGATGAGCATTCTGCGCAGAATGGGCGTTGATTTTCCGTCCTTAACCAAAGAACTTGAAGATAAAATTTTTCGCAGAGAAGAAAAAACGAGCGATATTCCCGTGACGGAAACGGAAGCCGACGGAACGCCCGAAAATAGTGAAGAAACTGTTGAGGTAAAGAACGAAGAAGGAGATAATCCGCTTTCCAAATTCGGTTATGATCTTACCGAAAAGGCGAAAGACGGAAAGCTCGACCCCGTTATCGGCAGAGAAAAAGAAATAAATCAGATTATTCAATCGCTTTCGCGCAGAACGAAGAACAGTCCCGTTCTTATCGGCGAGCCGGGCGTGGGGAAAAGCGCGGTCGTTGAAGGGCTTGCGCTCGAAATCGCATCGGGTACCGTTCCGGACGTGCTTCGGAACAAAACGATTTTTTCGCTTAACGTTTCGGGGCTTATAGCCGGCGCGAAATATCGCGGCGAACTAGAAGAAAGGTTCAAAAATGCCATCGATTACGTTATTTCGAGGGGCGATATTATCCTTTTTATCGACGAAATTCACAACATAATGGGCGCGGGCAGTACGGGCGACGGAAATCTCGATATAGCCGAAATGTTAAAACCGATGCTTGCGCGCGGCGAATTGCAGACGATAGGCGCGACGACGATTGACGAATACAGGACTTATATAGAAAAAGACCCCGCCGTCGAAAGAAGATTTCAGCCTATAACGATAGAAGCGCCGAGCGTTGAAAATTCGGTTGTTATTTTAAAGGGCTTAAAAGATAAATACGAGGCGCATCACAACGTCGAAATAACCGACGAGGCGATTAAAGCCGCGGTTACGCTTTCGGATAGATACATTACGGACAGAAATCTTCCGGATAAGGCTATCGACCTTATCGACGAAGCGGCGGCAAAGGCTCGTTTGAAATATTGCTTTACGCCCAAGGAATATTCCGAAAAAACCGCTCAGTTAAGAAAGGCGGAAAACGAGTTGGAATACGTTCTTTCTATGGGCGAAGATTATGCCGACGAAAAGCGGCAGTTGCTCGAAAAAATCGACGGACTTCGCGACGAAATTTACAAAATAAACGAAAGAGCGTTGGACGAAAGGAGCAATTCCACGCCGAAAATCACGGGCGAGGACGTTGCGGAAGTCGTTGCGGAATGGACAAAAATTCCCGTGACGAGAATAACGTCCGACGAAACTGACAAACTGAATAATCTTGAAAACGAACTGCACGACAGAGTTATCGGGCAGGACGCGGCGGTAAACGCCGTTTCGAGGGCGATTAAACGTGCGAGAACCTGCATAAAAGACCCGAACAGACCGATAGGCTCGTTCATTTTCGTAGGACCTACGGGAGTAGGCAAAACGGAACTTTCAAAGGCGCTCGCGGATGTGGTTTTCGGCGATAAAAACAGCCTGATAAAAATCGATATGAGCGAGTATATGGAAAAGAATTCCGTAGCGAAACTTATAGGCGCGCCTCCGGGATACGTCGGTTACGAGGACGCGGGTATCCTTACGGATAAAGTGAGGAGAAAACCGTACTCGGTTGTTTTGTTCGATGAAATCGAAAAAGCCGACCCGGAGATTTTCAATCTTATGCTGCAGATTCTCGACGAAGGCAGACTGACCGACAGCAAGGGTAAAACGGTCGATTTCAGAAATACGATCATCATTCTCACGTCAAACGTCGGCGCGGCAATCACCGCTCAGAGGTCGAATTTCGGTTTTACCACCGAAGCGGATAAGGAACGCGAGGCAAAGGACAGAATAACCGAGGCTTTGAAGAGAAAATTCAGCCCCGAGTTTTTGAACAGACTGGACGATATAATCGTTTTCCACAGTTTGTCGAGAGAAGATTGCGGAAAAGTAGTTGACGTTCTGCTTGAAAAACTCATAAAACGCCTTGCGGATAACGGAATAAAACTTAAAGTTGCGGGCAGCGCGGCGGACGTAATCATCGATAAAGGCTATAACGAAGTTTATGGCGCAAGACCTTTAAAGCGCGCTATAACGACGCTTATCGAGGATATGCTTACGGACGCGCTTATCGACGGACGTATAAAGAGCGGAGACGACATCCTCGTTTACGCCGAAAACGGAAAAATACGATTTGTTAAAACGAGATAATAAGAGGTTACACAAATGGAAGTCGGCGTTTCAACCGCGAGTTTGTTTTTAAGAGAATATAACGAAGATTCGCTCGTGACGCTGAACGAAATCGACGCGAGAACGTGTGAGATTTTTCTTGAAAGTTTTTCGGAGTATACCGATGAATTCGGTAAACTGCTGCTTTCGCGAAAAGGTAATCTGAACGTACATTCTCTTCACGTTATAACGCTTAATTTTGAAACGGAATTGTTTTCCGTGAATCCGAGGGCGTTTGACGATGCGAATTATTGGTTTGAGAGGGTTCTCTCCACGGGGAAACTTCTCGGCGCGCATTGTTACACGATGCACGGCAGAGCGAGAATAAAAGCAGGCTCCGACTACGATAATTACGAAAAAGCTGGCAAACGCCTTGCGATTCTTTGCGAAACGGCGGCGAAATACGGAATTAAAATCTGTCTTGAAAACGTCGCGTGGGCGTTTTGCAGTTATCCCGATTTTTTCAGAAAAGTAAAACCCTACGCCCCCGATCTTATGGCAACGCTTGACATAAAACAAGCGAGAAGGTCGGGTGTAGACTATCGCGAATATATCGAGGCGATGGGACAAAACATAAAAACCGTTCACATTTCCGATGTGGACGAGAACGGAAAAATAAAACTTCCCGGCGAGGGAATATTCGATTTTGAAGAACTTTTCAGGCGGCTTAAAGACGTCGGATTCGACGGCGACGCCTTGATTGAGGTATATAAAGACGATTACGGCGACGTAACGGAAATAAAAAGAAGTCTTGATAAAATGCGAGAAATCGCTTACAAAATATTTTAAATCTTTAAGGAGAAGGACATATGGCTAAAAGATATCAGAACAGAGATTGGAAAAGAGCAATGACGATAAGGCTTGACTATAACAATATGATGCGCGAATTCATCGGCGAAGAGGGGATAACGAGAGAAGAACTGGTAGCGTACAGAAAGGTTGCCGACAAAGCGCTCGGAAAACTCGAAAGCGAAAAGGGCAAAGGCTGGCTCGGCTGGATGGATTTGCCCCTTCATCAAAGAGAAGTCGTTGCGGACATAAACAAAACGGCTAAGGAGATAAGAAGAACGGCAAAATATTTCGTCGTTCTCGGCATCGGCGGCAGCGCGCTCGGCCCTATCGCCGTTTTTCAGGCTCTTTGCCACCTTCATTATAACGACCTTCCCGCAAAAGAGAGGAAAGCACCCAAGTTTTACGTCGAGGACAATATCGACCCTGAAAGAATGGCTGCGCTTTTCGATGTTATCGATGTTGAGAAAACCGTTTTCAACGTTATAACAAAGAGCGGTTCTACGTCCGAAACTATGTCGCAATATCTGATAATATACGATATGCTCAAAGCGAAACTTGGCGACAAGGTTAAAGATCACGTTATCGCGACCACTTCGAAAGATTCCGGCAATCTTATAAAAATCGCTAAAGCAGAGGGCTATAAAACGTATTATATTCCCGACGGAGTTGGCGGAAGATTTTCCGAACTCAGCCCCGTGGGGCTTCTTCCCGCTGCGGTGACGGGCGTCGATATCGGCGAACTTTTAGCCGGCGCGGCGTATATGGCGCGAATTTCGATGAACAAAAATCTCAGCAAAAACCCGCCTCTTATGAACGCTATTTTGCAGGATATCGCCATGAAGAGAGGCAAGAATATCTCCGTTATGATGCCTTATGCCGACGGGCTTAAATATTTTGCGGACTGGTATTGCCAGATCTGGGCGGAATCGCTCGGCAAAGAAGTCGATAACAACGGCGTGACGGTCAATGCGGGGCAGACCCCGGTAAAATCACTCGGCGTGACCGATCAGCACAGTCAGGTTCAACTTTACGCCGAAGGACCTTACGATAAGGTCGTGACGTTCATCGCCGTAAACAAATACAGAAAAGAAACCGCTATTCCGGAAGGCTGCGAAGATATTCCGGACGTGCATTTCCTTTGCGGACACACAATGAACGAACTCATCGACGCGGAGAGAAAGGCTACGGAATACGCGCTTACCGTTAAAAAGAGAATGAATCATACGATAATTCTCCCCGAAATAAACGCGTTCACAATCGGCGAACTTATTTTCTATTTCGAAATGCAGACGGCATTCGAGGGCGAATTCCTCAACGTGAACACCTATAATCAGCCGGGCGTAGAAAACGGAAAGAACGCCGCTTACGCGCTTCTTGGCAGAAAGGGTTACGAGGCAAAGAAAATCGAACTTTCGAGAGCGCCCGAAAAGAAAGACGCCTACATAATTTAAACGATGGATTTATAAACGACAAAATTGAGCGGCGGAAAACTCGCAGAAAGAAAGATAAAATGAATTCGGAACAGGAGCATCGGATGCCAAAGAAAAACGATTTAGCAAAATTTTTGTTCCATCAGGGAACGAATTACAAAGCCTACGAATATCTCGGCTCGCATTTTACGTCGCGCGGAGGAAAGAAAGGCGTTATATTCAGAGTGTGGGCGCCTTCCGCGAAAGCGGTTTCGGTGGTCGGAGATTTTAACGAATGGAACGAGTCCGTAACGCCGATGACGAACGACGGCGGGGTTTTTGAGGCGTTCGTCGAAGGTTTGAAAACATATGACAATTATAAATATTGCGTAACGTCCGACGGCGGAAAAGTTCTCAAAGCCGATCCTTACGCGTTCCACTTTGAAACAAGGCCGGCAACCGCTTCCAAAATTTACGATTTAGACGGTTATAACTGGAAAGACGAGGAATATTTTAAGGCGAGAAAAGAGCAGAATACTCATTTACTTCCGATGAATATTTACGAGGTCAATCTTTTGTCGTTCAAACGCAAAGAAAACGGCGATTATTATTCTTATAATGAACTTATCCGCGAACTCGTTCCGTACGTAAAATCCCACGGATATAATTATGTGGAGATGATGCCGCTTACGGAATATCCCTTCGACGGTTCGTGGGGATATCAGACTACGGGATATTTCGCCGTGACTTCGAGGCTCGGAACGCCGAAGGATTTTATGTCTCTCGTCGACGCGTTTCACAAGGAAAATATCGGCGTTATTCTCGATTGGGTTCCCGCACATTTTCCTAAGGACGAATTCGGGCTTTATGAATTCGACGGCGCGCCCCTTTATGAAAATAAGGGGTGGGACAGAATAGAGCATAAGGAATGGGGAACGAGAAGGTTCGATTACGGCAGAACGGAAGTTCAGTCATTCCTTGTTTCGTCGGCGTGCTTCTTTTTCGAAAAATATCATATCGACGGAATAAGGGTAGACGCGGTCGCGTCTATGCTTTATCTCGATTACGATAAAAAACCGGGCGAGTGGCTTCCGAATCAGTACGGCGACAATAAAAATCTCGAAGCGATCGCTTTCATCAAAAAACTCAACGAGGCCGTTCACGACGCCTATCCGTATGCGATAATGATTGCGGAAGAATCCACGGCATATCCTTACGTAACCCGCCCCGTGAAAGACGGCGGACTCGGGTTCGATTACAAGTGGAATATGGGTTGGATGAACGACGTGTTGTCTTATGTAAAAATCGACCCGTTGTTCAGAAAATACGAGCATAACAAACTCAATTTTTCGATGATGTACGCGTTTTCGGAACATTACATTCTTCCCATTTCGCACGACGAAGTCGTTCACGGAAAATGTTCGCTTTTAAACAAACAGTTTGGTTCTTACGACGACAAGTTCGCCGGCGACAGAGCCTTTATGGGGTATATGATCGCTCATCCCGGCAAAAAACTTATGTTTATGGGCGCGGAATTCGGGCAGTTTAAGGAGTGGAATTATAAGGAAGGACTTGAATTTTTCCTTAAAGACTACGAAAAACACGCCAAGTTGGACAGGTTCTTCACGGAACTCAACAAACTTTATCTTTCCGAGCCGGCTTTATTCGGCGACGATGACGGATGGGACGGTTTCGAATGGCTTTCCGCCGACGATAAAGATCTCAATTCGCTCGCGTTCGTTCGTAAGTTCGGCGGCGAAAAGGTAATCGTGGCGATAAATTTCAGCGGGGCCGATATAAAATACAGATTCGGCGCGGAAAAGGGCGACTATGAAGTCCTTTTCGATTCCGATAAAAAGATTTACGGCGGAGACGGCAAAAGAAGAAAGAGAATTTATAAAACGGAAAAGAAAGAATGGAACGGCAAGCCGTATTCGCTCGAAGTCGATTTGCCGAAACTTTCTTTTATATATCTGAAAAAAAAATAACAGCGTAAATGCTGAAACGGAGGGAAAAATGATAAGTAAAAAAGAATGCGTCGCGATGCTTCTTGCCGGAGGGCAGGGCAGCAGGTTGTTTGCACTGACAAACAAAATAGCAAAGCCTGCCGTAACTTACGGCGGAAAATACAGAATAATTGATTTTCCGCTTTCAAACTGCGTAAATTCGGGGATTGACACGGTCGGAGTGCTTACGCAGTATCAGCCGCTTATTTTAAACGACTATATCGGGAACGGCGAGCCGTGGGATCTCGACCGTTCTAACGGCGGCGCGCATATTCTTTCGCCCTATCAGGCGAAGCACGGTTCGGAGTGGTTCAAAGGTACGGCAAACGCCATTTACCAGAACATTCCTTTCATAAAGAGATACAACCCCGATTACGTGCTTGTTTTGTCCGGAGACCATATCTATAAAATGGATTATGCCGACATGCTTCGCAGACACAAGGCGACGGGTGCGGCTTGCACGATTGCGGCGATCAAAGTCCCGCTTTCCGAGGCTTCGAGATTCGGGATTTTAAACGTCGACGAAAACGGCGTTATTTATCAGTTCGAGGAAAAGCCGAAACAGCCTAAGAGCGACCTTGCGTCTATGGGTATCTATATTTTCTCGGCGGATAAAATGTATAAGTACCTCGAAGAGGATGAGGCGGACGAAGAAAGTTCGAACGACTTCGGCAAAAACGTTCTCCCGAAAATGCTTGCTTCCGGCGAAAAAATGGTATCTTACACGTTCGACGGCTACTGGAAAGACGTGGGAACGATTAATTCTTTGTTTGAATCGAATATGGACTTGCTCGGCGACGCGCCGAAATTCGATATTTCCGATCCATCCTGGAGAATAAGGTCGAGAAACCCGATTGCTCCGCCTCAGTACATAGGCAGAAACGCGCGCGTGGTGGATTCGATCGTCGTTTCCGGTTGTGAAATCGAAGGGACGGTTGAAAACAGTATACTTTCGCACGACGTAAAAATCGCCGAAGGCGCGGTTGTGAGAAATTCCATAATTTACGCAGGCGCGGAAATTGAGAAAAACGCCGTTATCGATCACGCCATAATCGACGAAAACGTTAAAGTCGGCAAGGGGGCGAAGATCGGAGCGAAACAAAAAGGCTCATCGCTTTCGATTGCCGTCCTGGGAAGAGATATAACCGTTTCCGACAACGCGGTTGTCGAAGCCGGTAAAATAATCGACGAAAACGTTTAAGGAGGGGGAAAAGAATGAGTACGCTCGGATTGATTTTTTCAAATATACACGACAATAACGTTCCGGAACTTACGGCTAAAAGAACGGTTGCGTCCATACCGTTTTGCGGCAGATATCGTCTTATCGACTTCGCGCTTTCTAACATGGTTAACTCCGATATTGCAAAAGTCGGCATAATCACGAAAAGCAATTTCCAGTCGCTTATGGACCATATAGGCAGCGGAAAGGATTGGGATCTCGCCCGTCACGTCGGAGGTTTATATATCCTTCCTCCGTTCGGTGTTACGGAGAGCAATATGCTTTACACCACAAGGCTCGAAGCGTTGAAAAGCGTTACGGGTTTTCTTGCCAAATCTCATGAAGATTATGTCGTAATGAGCGATTCGGATATGGTCTGCGCAGTCGACTTCAAACCGATAATCGCAAAGCACGTTGCAAGCGGTGCGGATATGACGCTCGTTTACGTCAAAAAGAACAGAAGCGAAGTCGGCGGCAGAGAAAACGTTTTCCTCGACGTCGGCGCGGACGATAAGGTTAAGGGGGTCGTTTACGATTCGAAGAGCGACGAAGTCAACGTTTTCACGAATATGATCGTTATTTCGAGAACGCTTCTCATCAGTTTGCTTGCCGAAGCGTTTTCGCACGGCTCGACCTCGTTTGTTAAGGACGTTATCGACGGGCATATTCCCGCCGGCAGAGTTTACGCTTACGAGCATAAAGGTTATTACGAAGAAATCACATCGTTGCAGAAATATTACGACGAAAATCTTAAATTTCTCGATAAAGAAAAGAGAGAAGAGGTTTTCAGAAAGGCTAACGTCTATACGAAAGTCAAAGATTCCACGCCCACTCGTTACGGCGACAACGCGATAGTCAACAATTCGCTCATCGCGGACGGTTGCAGAATCGAGGGCGAAGTTTATAACAGTATCATTTTCAGAGGCGTAACGGTCGGCAGAGGCGCGGTTGTCAAAAATTGCGTTCTGATGCAGAACACGACCGTCGGCGAGAAAGTTTCGATGAATTGCATCATCACCGATAAGAACGTTTTCGTAAAGAGCAGAAGAACTCTTTCCGGAAGCGAAAATCACCCGTTCTATATCTCAAAAGGAACAGTGGTATAAAAGGAGCAAATATGGCAAAAAAAGAGGTTAAAGCAACGGAAGAGAAGAAAAAAGAAGTTAAAACGGTAAAGAAAACTCAGGCGGAAGAAAAGATAGCGGCAAAAGCGGCAACCGAAAAGAAAGTCGCGCCCAAAAAGCTCACAGCCGAAAAGACAACTGAAAAGACAGTCGAAAAGACAGCCGAAAAGACAAGCGGGAAAAAAGCGGCTGCAAAGCCCGAAAAGAAAATTGCCGAAAAGAAGGTTTCGGTTAAAAAGCCGTCGGAGAAAAAAGTTCCCGAGATAGAACCCGACAAAAAGATTGCCGAAGCGCCGGAAATTGCGGAAGGCGACCTTAAGTTCGACGTAACGCCCGTCAATTCCGTTTTGTTTGTCGCAAGCGAGGCCAATCCTTATCTCGGCAGCGGCGGACTTGCCGACGTTATCGGTTCGCTCCCAAAAACGCTTGCCGCAAACGGGAAATACGACGTGAGAGTGGTTATGCCTCTTTACGGCGACATAAGCGATAAATACAGAAGTCAGATGAGATTCCTTATGAATTTCAACGTTCCGCTTGCCTGGAGAAATCAGTATTGCGGCGTTTTTACGCTTAAAGCCGACGGAGTAACGTTCTATTTTATAGACAACGAATATTATTTCAAGAGAAGCGGCTTATACGGATTTTACGACGACGGAGAAAGATTTGCTTATTTCTCCAAAGCCGCGCTCGAAATGATGGTTCATCTCGATTACTATCCGGAAATACTTCATTGTCACGACTGGCAGGCCGCGCTTTCGGTTATTTTCCTTAAAACGTTATACGCGAATCGATACGGCTATGATCATATCAAAGCACTTTTCACGATTCACAACATAGAATATCAGGGGAAATATGGCTACGATTGCTTAGGCGATTTGTTCGGCTTGCCCGAAAGCGTTAAACCCGCGCTCGATTACAACGGGTGCCTGAATCTGATGAAAGGCGCGATACAGTTCTCCGACAGGTTTTCAACCGTTTCGAGAATGTACGCGAACGAGATTAAAAATCCGTTTTTCGCCCACGGACTTCAGTATGTGATATGCGAAAACGAATTCAAACTCACCGGAATTCTCAACGGAATAGACGAAACGGTTTATAATCCCGAAACGGATGAAAAACTGTTCCGTAATTATTCCGCGGACGATACAAGCGGAAAAGCCGTTTGCAAAAAAGAACTTCAGAAGATGCTCGGTCTTCCCGAAAAGGACGACGCGCCGCTTATTTCGATAATTTCGCGGCTTGTTCCCGCAAAGGGGATTGACCTTGTCAAATGCGTTATCGAAGAACTTCTTGCAGAAAACGTTCAGGTGGTAATCCTTGGGAAAGGCGAAGGCAATTACGAGGATTATTTCAGAATGCTTGCCGACAGATATTCGGGCAAATGCAGAGCGATTATCGCATACAATAAGGACCTTGCGAGCAAAATATATTCGGCGTCGGATATATTCCTTATGCCTTCGAAGCAGGAGCCGTGCGGGTTGTCGCAGATGATAGCGTGCAGATACGGCGCGGTGCCTGTGGTGAGAGCCACGGGCGGATTATTCGACAGTATTTCGCCTTACAATAACGATATGAGAAACGGCGGTAACGGATTCGTGTTCGGTAATTACAACGCTCACGAAATGCTTTACGTGATAAAGGACGCCGTGTATACGTACGGCAACAAAGACGAATGGCGCGGAATTGTGAAAAGGGCGATGACTTCCGATTTCAGTTGGGAAAAGTCATCGGGAGAATATGAGAAATTATACGACAATATGCTGGGCGAGATAAGATAATCGCAGCAAACAGGAGATACAAATGGGAAAAACCGATATCACTCCCAAGGAAATGAAGGACGTAATCAGCGGAAAACTGTCGAGATATTTCGGCGTGTCCATCAAAGAAGCGTCAACGGAACAACTTTATAAATCGGTCGTCATGGCGGTGAGAGATATTCTTTTGGAAAAGAGGAACGCTTATCACTATAAGACTAAGGCGGCAAAAGCAAAAAGAGTTTACTATCTCTGCATGGAGTTTTTGCTCGGGCGTTCACTTAAAAACAATGTCTATAACCTCGGCATCGAGGAACAGGTGAGCAAAGTTCTGAAAACGAGAGGATTGACGCTCGAGGATCTTTATGAACTCGAACCCGACGCAGGGCTCGGAAACGGGGGACTTGGCAGGCTCGCGGCTTGTTTTATGGATGCGCTCGCAAGCGGAAATTATCCCGCGATGGGATATTCAATTCGTTATGAATACGGCTTGTTCAAGCAGAAAATCGTCGACGGATGGCAGACGGAACTTCCGGACGTGTGGCTTCCGGGCGGAGAAGTCTGGCTCACGCCGCGTTCCGATATGGCGGTAAGGGTTAAATTCGACGGAAAAATCACCGAAGAATGGACGAGCGAAGGAATGAAAATAATTCAGAACGATTGTCAGGAAGTCGAAGCCATTCCTTACGATATGATGATTTCAGGCAAAGATTCCGAAGCGGTTTCCGTTTTAAGGCTCTGGGCGGCGAAGAGCGTGAGAAATTTCGACATGAATTCTTTCTCCGAGGGCGATTACGTTCGTTGCATGCAGGAGGATAACGAGGCTGAACTCATTTCAAAAGTTCTTTATCCGTCCGACAACCATTCGGAAGGTAAATCTCTCAGATTAAAGCAGCAGTATTTCCTCGTTTCGGCAACGTTGCAGAATATTATCAACGAACACGTCAGAAGATACGGCGACCTTCACACTCTTCCCGATATGGCGGCTATTCATATAAACGATACGCACCCTGCGCTTTGCATTCCGGAACTTATGAGAATTCTTATGGATGAACACGGTTTCGGCTGGGACGAATCGTGGGATATTGTGACAAGAACCGTCGCTTACACCAATCACACCGTCATGAGCGAGGCTCTGGAGAAGTGGAACGAAGATCTTATCGAGAGAAGATTGCCGAGAATTTATGCGATCTTGAAAGAAATCAACCAGAGATTCTGCGGCGAAATGTGGAACAAGTTCCCGGGAGATTGGGATAAAATCGAAAGGATGTCGATTCTGTCGCACGGTCAGGCGAGAATGGCTAATCTTTCGGTGGTTGCTTCGCACACGGTGAACGGCGTTTCCAAACTCCACAGCGAAATAATCAAGACGAGTATTTTCAAGGACTTCAACGACGCGTATCCGGAGAAATTCACCAACGTGACGAACGGAATCGCGCACAGAAGATGGCTTTGTCAGTCGAATAAAGAACTTTCCTCGCTGTTGACGGAATGTATCGGCGACGGATTCGTTATGCACCCGGAAGAACTTGCTAAGTTCAAAGCGTTTGAAAACGACGAAAGCGTGCTTAAACGTCTTGCGGAAATCAAAAGAATAAAGAAAGGGCAACTCACGTCTTACGTTTATAAAAAGACGGGATTCACCCTTTCGCCCGATTCGATTTTCGACGTTCAGGCAAAGAGGCTTCACGAGTATAAACGCCAACTTTTAAACGCGCTTTATATCATCAATTTATATAATAACTTAAAAGAAAATCCCGAGGCGGACGTGATCCCGAAAACCTTTATTTTCGGAGCGAAAGCCGCGCCGGGCTACTATATGGCGAAGAGAATTATCAAACTTCTTTGCTCTATTGCCGAGGATCTGAGAAAAAATCCCGACAAGAGAATAAGAGAAAAACTCAACGTTATATATCTCGAAGATTACAACGTCACGATGGCGGAAACGCTTATGCCTGCGACCGAAATTTCCGAGCAGATATCCACTGCGGGCAAAGAGGCTAGCGGCACCGGCAACATGAAGTTCATGATAAACGGCGCGCTCACGATCGGCACGCTCGACGGCGCGAACGTCGAGATGAAGGAGGCTGTCGGCGACGAGAATATATTTATTTTCGGAATGAACGCAAAACAGGTTGAGGATCTTTGGAAACACGGTTATGACGCCTGCGCGTTTTACAATAACAACGTCGTTCTTCAAAAGGTCATCGCAAGCCTTAAAGCGGGGTTTGCAGGGGAGAAGTTCGACGATATCGCAACCTATCTTCTCACCAATTCGCCTATTGCCGACCCGTATATGTGCATGGCTGATTTCAGCGATTTCCTCGCTATCCATGACAAGGCGGATAAGACTTATAAAGACATTCTGAAGTGGAATAAAATGTCTCTTAACAACATTGCCGGCGCGGGTATTTTCTCCGCCGACAGAAGCATAAAAGAATACGCCGAAAGAATTTGGCATCTTAAACAGATAAAGTGATTTATGCACGTAACTTACGACCCGATTTCGCGCAAGTTTAAGAGCGTGACGGGCGCTGCGTCCGATAGCGAACAAATTAATATCAATATTAAAATAAGCGGAGCGGAATCCTGTTGTCTGGTTCTGACGCGCGACGACAGCGGGGAGAATACTACCTGTGAAGCAGAAAGGTCGGGCGATGAATTCAGGTTTACGCTACCGCCGCTCAGAAGGGGTTTGTATTTTTATCGGTTTTATGCCGACGGGCGAAAAATCGGTAAGGACGGTTTCGGCTTCGGCGCGGATGGAGAATATACCGACGATTTTCAGTTGCTCGTTTATAAAAGCGGCGCAAAGGCTCCGCGCGGATTTCACGGCGGGGTAATGTATCAGATTTTCCCGGACAGATTCGCAAGAGCGGAAGGATTCGGCAACGCCGAGGGTAAACGATTGAGAAACGATATTTGCGGCATGCCGGAGTATCTCCCGGACGAAAACGGCAAGATAAAAAACGACGATTTTTTCGGCGGCAACTTCGAGGGGATAAGGCGCAAAACCCATTATCTCAAATCGCTCGGCGTAACGCACGTCTATCTCAATCCGATTTTCAAAGCCCATTCGAATCACCGTTACGACACGGGCGACTATATGACTTTTGATCCGCTTTTAGGCAGTGAAGCCGATTTTACGTCACTCGTAAAAACATTCAAAAACAACGATATCTCCTTGATTTTTGATGGGGTTTTCAATCACACGGGTGACGATAGTATTTACTTCAACAAGTATGGAAACTATCCGTCTGTCGGGGCGTATCAATCCAAAGAGTCGCCTTATTACGGTTGGTATGAGTTTCAAAAGTTTCCGGACGAGTATTCCTCGTGGTGGGGCGTCGACATACTTCCGTCGATCAACAAAAATTGTCTGCCGTTCGAAGAGTTCATAACCGGCGACAGCGGCGTTCTGGAAAAGTATTTCAAACTCGGCGCAGGCGGAGTCAGGCTCGACGTCGTCGACGAAATCAACGATAGGTTTGTCGAAAAGATTACGGCTAAGGTCAAATCGTTCGGCGACGATAAAATCGTCATAGGCGAAGTGTGGGAAGACGCGACGAATAAAATCGCGTACGGAACGCGCAGGCAGTATTTCTGTGGCAACGAACTCGACAGCGTGATGAACTATCCTTTAAAGGACGCGATTATCGATTTTGCGCTCAGCGGAAAAGCCGAAGCGATTTATAAAACCGTACGCGAGCAAATAGATAATTATCCGTTTTACGCGCTTAATTCGCTGATGAATATTCTCGGCACGCATGATACGCCGCGTATTCTCACCGTTCTCGGCAAGCGCGGCAGGCTCGAAAAAGAGCGGAGCAGAATGGCGGAAGAAAAACTCACTCAAGAGGAAAAAAGCGGAGCGATAAAAATGCTTAAATGTTGTTCGCTTCTTCAGTTCTGCTTATACGGAGTTCCGTGTATTTATTACGGCGACGAACAGATAACCGAGGGAAACAAAGACCCGTTTAACAGAACTTTTTTCGTCGAGAACGAGAATAAAGAACTTTACGAATGGTATTGTTTCCTGTCGGAATTAAGGAAGCGATACGATTGTTTCAAGGACGGCGAAACGGCGGACGTTTATTATAACGACGGGCTGTTTTCGTTTTCGAGGAATTGTGAAAACAAGAAAATTTATTTTGCCGTAAATTTCGGCGAAAGACCTATGAGTATATTGCCCGACGGAATGGCTTACGAAATAACGCGTGGCGTAAAACTTTCAAAAATCATTGTTAAAAACTGTGATTTTGCAATCTTTTACAAGGTGACGGAATGATGATTGAAGGGTTTGAACCTGTGTTTGACGAAAACTCGGAAGTGATGATTCTCGGCAGTTTTCCGTCCGTAAAATCGCGTGCCGAGGGTTTTTATTACGGCAATAAGAGAAACCGTTTCTGGAATCTTCTCAGAGAATATTTCGGCTGCTATTTCGGAGACGACGCTTTGGCGAAAACCGAATTTCTTTTAAGCCGCGGAATCGCTCTGTGGGACGTGGTCGCAAGTTGCGAAATCGTCGGCTCGGCAGACGCGGATATAAAATTTCCGACGGTGGCGAACATTAAAAAGGTAGTCGACGGCTCAAAGATAAGGGCGATTATCTGCAACGGGAAAAAGTCCTTCGAACTTTATTCCGCGCATTTCGATTTTCCCGTCAAAGTTTACGCTTTGCCGTCCACAAGCCCGGCGAACGTATCGTTCGACAAGTCCGCCTGGTTCACCGCATTTGATGAATTGTATTTAAAGGGATGAACATTTACGAAAGAGTGATTTCGGATCTAAGGCTCAAATCCGATTCACAGTACAAAATTTTTAACGATAAAATAACGAAGAGCCAAACCGAATCGTTGGGCGTGAGAATGCCCGACGTGAAGAAGATTGCCAAATCTGTAGACAAAGCCGAAATCGGGAACTACCTTGCCGAATGCAAGTTCGCTTATTACGAAGATACGTTGATTTACGGCTTGCTTCTCGCAAGGCTCGGCGCGGACGAGTTCTGGAAGAGAAAAGACGAGTACCTTTGCAGGTGCGACAGTTGGGCGCACATAGACAACGTTGTGCCGGAGATAAAAATCGGCAAAGCAGATAAAGAAAAGTTTTACGAACTGAATAAAGGCGGAATAGAAAACCTCGACGGCTTTTTTCTCCGGTTCAGGATAGTTATGTTTATGCGGTTTTACATAGACGAAGCGCATACGGACGAAATTCTTCGCTTGATGGACAAACTCGACGGAAAGGGATATTATAACGATATGGCGATAGCCTGGCTCGTTTCGGTCGCGTTCGTCAAACAGCGCGAAAAAACGCTCGCATATCTGAAAAGCAACAACCTCGGCGAGTTTACGCATAACAAAGCGATTTCAAAAATTCACGATTCGTTCCGCGTGAGCGACTCGGATAAAAATTATTTAAAAACTTTAAGGAAATAACAATGGATGTCTTAAATCAGATTACGCAGGAATTCAAACTCAGGGAGGATCACGTTAAAAACATCGTTGAACTTCTCGACGAGGGGAATACGATACCTTTCATCGCCCGTTACAGAAAGGAGATGACGGGGCATATCGACGATCAGGTATTGAGAGAACTTTCCGACAGACTTACTTATCTTCGCAATATCGAGAAAAGAAAGGAAGAGGTTTCCAAATCGATAACCGAACAGGGAAAAATGACCGACGAGATAGCCGCGTCGCTTACAGCAGCGGAAACTCTCGCCGAGGTTGAAGACATTTACAGACCGTATAAACAGAAGAGAAAGACGAGAGCGACGGTCGCTATCGCCAAAGGACTCGAGCCGCTTGCCGATATAATTTACGCTCAGAACATAACGGAAGGGACGGTCGAAGATATTGCAAAACCGTTCGTGAACGAAGAACTCGGCGTTGCAAACGCAAAAGAGGCGATCTCCGGCGCGCAAGATATCATCGCGGAAAGAATTTCCGACGAGGCGGAACTCAGAAAGAAACTGCGTAAGATTTATCTTAAAAACGGCGAGATTTCCTCGAAAATACAAAAAGCGGAAGAGGACGGCGCAAAGACTTACGAGATGTACGCCGATTATTCCGAACCTGTTTCGGAGATTAAATCGCACAGAATTCTCGCTCTCAACCGCGGCGAAGAGGAAGGATATCTTAAAGTCAGAGTCGCAATCGACGAAGAGTTTGCCGTCCGGGTTTGCGAAGTGGGCATAGTCAAAGAAGGCAGCGTTACCACTGCGTGCGTGAAAGCCGCCGTTGCGGACGCATATAAACGTCTTATTCAGCCGTCGATAGAAAGAGAAATCAGAAATTACCTGACGGAGAACGCACAGGAGCAAGCCATAAAAATGTTCGACGTGAATCTTCGTCCGCTTCTTATGCAACCGCCCGTTAAGGATAAAGTCACTATGGGTTTCGACCCGGCATACAGGACGGGGTGCAAAATAGCGGTCGTGGACGGAACGGGTAAAGTTCTGGATACAACCGTCGTTTATCCCACGCCGCCGCAGAGTAAAACCGCGGAGGCGAAAGCCGCGCTTGAAAAACTAATCAATAAATATTCCGTCGACGTTATCTCTATCGGAAACGGCACTGCGTCCAAGGAATCCGAAATATTCGTCGCGGATATGCTTAAAGATTACGGCGGAAAGGTGGGTTACGTAGTCGTAAACGAAGCGGGCGCGTCGGTTTATTCCGGTTCGCCGCTCGCCGCTAAGGAATTCCCGCAATACGACCTTACCTTGCGTTCGGCGATTTCCATTGCGAGAAGATTGCAGGATCCGTTGGCGGAACTTATAAAAATCGATCCCAAGGCGATAGGCGTGGGGCAGTATCAGCACGATATGCCGCCCGCCCGGCTCGACGAGGTTCTCGACGGCGTTCTGGAAGATTGCGTTAACAGTGTCGGTGTGGATCTCAACACGGCAAGCCCGTCTCTCCTTTCGAGAGTTTCGGGGCTTAACTCGGGAATAGCGAACAACATAATAGCTTACCGAGAAGAGAACGGAAAATTCACGACGAGAAAGCAGCTTCTCAAAGTCCCAAAACTCGGCGCGAAGGCATACGAGCAGTGTGCGGGCTTTTTGAGAATAAGAGACGGAAAGAATATTCTCGACAACACAGCCGTTCACCCGGAATCTTACGAGGCTACCGAAAAACTTCTCGCATTGTTCGGGTATACGGATAAAGACGTTGAAGAGAGAAAACTTTCGTCACTTCCCGGGCAGATAAAGAAATACGGCGAAGCGAAAGCCGCCGAAGAATGCGGAATGGGCGTTCCCACTATGAACGATATCGTCGTCGAACTTCTTAAACCGGGCAGAGACGTGAGAGATTCGCTTCCTAAGCAGGAACTTCGTTCCGACGTTATGGATATAAACGACCTCGTTGTAGGAATGGAACTTACCGGAACGGTGAGAAACGTTATCGACTTCGGCGCGTTTATCGACATAGGCGTTCATCAGGACGGACTCGTGCATATTTCCGAAATATCCGATAATTACGTCAAGCATCCGTCCGACGTTCTTAAGGTCGGGCAGGTCGTCAAAGTCAGGGTTCTTTCGGTAGACGTGAAGAAAAACAGAATCGGTCTTACGATGAGAAAGCCGCGAAAAAACTCCTGATTGTCTGATTTCTTTGTAAAAGCCTGATTTCTTTACAAAAACTTGACAAAGGCTTTTCGATGTGATAGAATAATCAAGACGGCTATAAATGCCGTGTCACATTCGGAGGAAAAATGGATACGTATTGTAAAGTAGTTTCTATAATCGGCGAACAACTCGGTATTCCCGCAACGTCAATAAACAGAGATAGCGACATTATTAAAGATCTCGGCGCAGATTCGATCGACGTCGTGCAACTTCTTATGGCTCTCGAGGATGAGTGCGGCGTTACCGTATCGGAGGACGACGCAGACCGTTTCAAAACCGTCGGTGATATCGTCAATCTTATCGATAATCGATGAGACGTTCGATTTGCTCAGGCTAACTGAATAATATATGAAGGCGTTCGGTTGATCCGTCCGCCTTTTTTGTTTTCACGGCGACTTGTCCGGCGTCGTCCGGCAAGTTAAATTTTTACTTTACAATCACTTTATATACTTGTAAAAAAAAGTTATTATGTGCTATAATATAGATAAACTATAACAAAGAGGTGATACCGTTGGCGCGTAAAAACGATTCTTTTGTCAATAAAGAACTTTGGGGAATGGCTCTGATACTCGTAACGGTGTTTTTGTTTTTCTCGCTTGTCACGGGCGATACCGTTTTTTATCCCGTCGGCGGAATATTGCAGGCTTTTCTTTTGGGTGCGATGGGCTATTTTTCTTTCCCTTTGCTCATCGTTTTCTTTTTTCTGGGGCTTATTCTGCTTATCGGCAAACTTAAACCGTCCAAACGCGGCGCATTGTTGTCGTTTTTCCTTTTTATGTGTATGTTCGGGGGATTTGCGATAGTTCATCTCGCGCTTACCCCGGTGCAAAACGGGCAAAGTCTTTACGATTACGTTAAAGACGCTTTCGGAGCGGGCGGCGGAGGTTATTCCACTTCCACTGCCGGTGGCGCGCTTTTCGCTTCGCTCGATCATCTTCTCGTGCAGGGCGTAACGACAGCCGGAACCTTTGTCGTCTGGTCGCTCGTCGTTCTGCTGTGCGCGTTCGCAGTGTTTAAATTCGCGCCGACCGCCGCTTCGCGAGGCAAAGACGAAGAGGACGAAAATGTAACGGAAAAGCCTGTGAAACGTTCGGGAACGAAAGAAAAGTCCGCGTATGACGACGACTCCCGCGAATATGACGACGAGTTTAAAACGGTCGGGCGCGATTATCGCCGCGACAGACAGAGTTACGACGAACCCGTGCGTAAGGAAAAGGTTTACGGTCTTGCTTCGGGCAAGAAGAAAACCCTCGTCGTCGGCAATTCTGATTTCGAGATGAAACGCGACGACATGACTTCGGACGGATATGAAAACGTTTCTTATCGCGGAAACGGAAATGCGCCGACCGGTTACGACTACGCAAAAGAGGATAAATCGCGGTTATACAGCGACGAATATAACAAGGACTTCGAAAGTAAGTTGAGATACGTTAAATCTGGTCGCAACGTCGATTCCGACGTTTATCCCGACAGAGGACAAACCTCTCAGCCTTACGACAAGCGCAAGACTTCTTTCACCGCCGTCGACGGCGTGGACGATTCGGGCATAAGCGGCGACATTTACATGCCGAATTCTTTCAAAGCCGCAGTTTCCAAACACGCCGCGAAAAAGGCTTCGGATTATAAGAGCGGCGACATCGAAACCGAAATGGAAGAATTCAACAACAAGGTAAGCGACGACGTGTTGTCCGACGCGGAAGAAATAGATTTCGACGTTCCTTTCGACGATGAAGTGAAGAACGATTATTCCGACTTCGAGGACTACTGCAGTCACGAAGAAATCACGCCGAGAAAAACCGTTTCCATTAAACCCGAAAAAACGGAAGAGGTTCACCGCGCGGATACGACATTGGAAAAGAAGAGCGGCAACACCGGAAAAACGAACGAGGAAGAAAAAGAGCATAACCCGTTCGACGAAATGCCTTTCAACTTCAAGTATAACGCTCCGCCGCTCGATTTGCTTAAATCTTATTCTTCTCAGGAAAATTACGCCGACGTCGAGTTTTTCAAGCGCGACAAGGCAACGAAGATAATAAACACGCTCAAAGTTCTCGGCGGAGTGGAAGTGAGCCTTGCAAACATCGTTCACGGTCCCACCGTAACGAGATTCGATATTTCCATTCCCGATAATGTCTCCATAAAGACCGTTATGAAGTATGCGGACGACCTTAAACTTCGTCTCGAAACGAAAAACGATATCCGTATCACTCCTATCCCGGGCGCGTCTCTTATCGGCGTGGAAGTCGCGAACGAGCAGAGGTCGATAGTCGGGCTTAAAGAAGTTATCGAAAGCGACGTTTTCCAGAAAACGAAGAAAACCGCGCTTACGTTCGCGATAGGTAAGGATATTGTCGGCAACCCCGTGGTAGCCGACCTTACGAAAACGCTTCATATGCTTATTGCCGGCGCGAGCGGAACGGGTAAGAGCGTCGGGCTTAACTCGCTTCTTATCAGTTGGTTCTATAAATACAGCCCCGCGGATTTAAGACTTATAATCGTCGACCCGAAACTCGTCGAGTTCAAAGTGTTCGAGGGTATACCGCATCTTCTGTTCGGAGATATCATCACCGACGCGAAAACGGCGGTCGCAATGCTTAACTGGGCGGTTAAGGAGATGGAAGCGCGATACGCAAAAATGGCGGAACTCGTCGTTCACAACATAGACGAGTACAATGACCTTATCGACCCGAGAAAAACGCGCAAATTGCCGAAAATCGTCATTATAATCGACGAATTTGCCGACCTTATGTCCACAGATAAAAAGACTATCGAAGAAAAGATAGGCAGGCTTGCGCAAAAAGCGAGAGCGGCGGGAATGTATCTTATTCTCGCAACGCAGCGTCCATCGGTTAATATCATCGAAGGTTCGATAAAAACGAACTTTATTTCGAGAATGGCGTTCAAAATGTCCAACGCAACCGACTCGGCGACGATAATCGGCGAGGGCGGCGCGGAAAAATTGCTCGGCAACGGCGATCTGCTTTACAGAATGAGTTACATGGCCAATATGGAAAGAGCGCAGGGTGCGTATATCGATATGGACGAAATCAAAGCCGTCGTCAATTATATCAAAGACAACAACGAATGTTATTTCAACGAAGCGGCGATGAAAGAGATCGATAACGAAGCGAACCCGCAGATCGAAAGCGTTACGGGCGGCGACGAAAAAGTTCCCGATTATTATATTGAGGCGTTGAAAATCGCCGTCGAAACGGGAACGATATCCATTTCGCTCATACAAAGAAGACTCAAATCGTGCGGCTTCCCGAAAGCGGCGAAAATTTACGACTGGATGGTTGCAAAAGGTTACGTTCTGAACAGTCAGGGCGGAAAGCAGAAACAAGTTACGCTTTCTCCCGAAGAGTTCAACGAATTGTACGGAGATTATGACGTTTAATAATTTACTTAAAGAAAAAACAATCGGGGTGATTTCGCTCGGTTGCGATAAAAACAGAGTCGACACCGAAAAAATGCTCGCAATTCTCGGTTCGGATAAAATCACGCAGGATCAGGAAGACGCGCAGATAATAATCGTTAATTCGTGCGCTTTTCTCGAAAGTTCGAGAAAAGAGGCCATTGAAACGGTTTTCGAGGTGAACGAACTTCGTAAAACCGGTAAACTTGAGAAAATCGTACTTACCGGTTGTATGCCGCAAAAGTTCGTTTCCGAAATGTTCGACGAATTCAAAGAAGTGGATGTGTTTTTGGGTACGGGTGATTATGAATTCCTTCCCGAGGCGATCGAACTCGCTTATCAAGGCGAGCGCGTTAATTTCGTCGGCAAAGCCAAAGAATTCAAAGAGAAGAAAAGAGTTGTAACAACCCCGCTTCATTACGCTTACCTTAAAATCGCCGACGGTTGCGACAATCATTGCACTTATTGTCTTATTCCGTCAATAAGAGGGAAATACCGTTCGGAAAAAGAAGAGGATCTTTTAGCCGAAGCGCAGAGCCTCGGCGACGTGAAAGAACTTATTCTCGTCGCTCAGGATGTCACGCGGTACGGCGAGGATATCAACGGCGAAAACAAGTTTGTGGAACTCCTTCAGAAACTCTCTGCGCTTGACAATATCGGCTCGATAAGAATTCTGTATTGTTATCCCGACAAATTGACGGACGAACTCATCGCGGAGATAAGGAATAATGATAAAATAATCAAGTATCTCGATATTCCGCTTCAGCACGCCGACCCCGCAGTTCTGAAAAGAATGAACAGGAAAGGCACCGGGGAGGGGTATCTCGCGCTTATTGCAAAGTTAAGAAAAGAGATTCCGGACATTGCGATTCGTTCCACGTTCATCGCGGGTTTCCCGGGAGAAACGGAAGAGCAGTTCGAAAATCTGCTTGATTTCATAAAAGAGGCAAAATTCACGAACGCGGGATTTTTCGCTTACTCGCGAGAAGAGGGAACGTCGGCTTATCGTTTGCCGGATCAGATCGACGAAAAGGTGAAACAAAGCCGCGTTAAAAAACTTTACGCCGCGCAGAAAAAGGTTTCCGGAGAAAGAAACAAAAGCCTTGTCGGAAAGCGGATCAAAGTCATTTGCGACGGAGTGGATTACGATAAGCAGTCTTTTTTCGGGAGAGCGTATTTTTCAGCACCCGAAATCGACGGAAAAGTATACTTTACATACGACGGAGAAATACAACAGGGCGAATATTATGACGTGAAGATAACAAAAGCGGACGCTTACGATCTTTACGGCGCGGTCACGGAGGTGTAATATGAATCTGCCAAACAAACTCACTCTCACGAGATTGATTTTAATACCGTTTTTTATCGCGGCGTTTTATCTCGGTTTCTTTTCGGGGCATTATTTCGTCGCTCTCGGTATATTCGTCGTCGCGTCGATAACCGATTTTTTCGACGGATACATTGCGAGAAAATACAATATGATAACCGACCTCGGGAAGTTTCTCGATCCGATCGCGGATAAAGTTCTCGTTTTGTCGGGGCTTATCGTTCTGATATCGGACCCTTACGAAACCAATGTGTTCGCTCAGATAGGAACAATCGGCGTTATTTACGGCGGCGTGGGCGTGGCGATAATCATGGCGCGCGAAATGGTCGTTTCGTCTCTGAGAATGATGGCGGCGAAAAAAGGCATAGTTCTCGCGGCTGAAATGACGGGAAAAGTCAAAACGTTTTTCACCGATGTGACGATAATAATTCTTCTTCTCACGGGCGATTTGCTCAACTTTGCTCCGTCTGTAGGGGTAATTTTCGATTATATAGGTCTTGCGTGCTTCGGAATTTCGGTGTTGCTCACCGTTTATTCCGGAATCTCGTATCTCATAAAAAACAAAGAGGTTTTCAAAGGTTAATGGAAGAACCGGAAAAAACGCGTTCGAAGGCTGTTCTCAAAGCGTTCGGAATTCCGGACGCCGCAATGGCCAAAGAGGCAGCCGCGATAAAATCGGCTATAACGGGCGCGGAAATAACTTTCGAAAAGCATTTGCTCGACGAAACGATATCTTTCGATTGCGCGGACGGCGTGTCGCTCACGAAAGCCGTTTGCGCTTTCACGAGGCGTTTTGCGGAGAATATTTACGCCGAGTACGACGCCGAATTACAAGTCGTTCTCGTCGACATCCTCAAAATGGGCAAGTTCATAATTTCCGTTGCGGAATCTTTCACCGGCGGCAATCTCGCTTCGAGAATAGTTTCCGTACCGGGTGCAAGCAAGGTTTTTTACGAGGGAATCGTTGCTTACAGCGAAGAGGCCAAAGCGAAAAGGCTCGGCGTTTCGCGCGAGTCGCTTAAAACGAACAAGCCGGTTTCATCGCAGGTTGCGGGTGAAATGGCGGAAGGACTTCTGAAAGAGGGCGAATGCGATCTCGTCGTCGCAACGACGGGGCTGGCCGGTCCTCAATCGGATGAATCGGGATTTCCGGTCGGGCTGTGTTATATAGCGGTCGGCTCGGATCAGGGCGTAAGCGTTTACAAGTTTAAATTCGACGGAAACAGGGAAGAAATTACCGAAAAAGGTGTGCAGACGGCTTTGTTTCTTGCAATTAAAGGCGTAAAAAATATTTAATTTTAACGGGGGAAAAGTCCCTCAACAGGAGAAAATATGTTGGAAGAAAAACAAAAGGCTCTCGATCTCGTTTTAAAAGAAATCGAGAAACAGTACGGAAAAGGAGCGATAATGAAACTCGGTCAGGGTTCGGCGGATAAAACGATAGACGTTATCCCCACGGGTTGTCTTACTCTCGACCTTGCTCTCGGAATCGGCGGCGTTCCCCGCGGAAGAATCATCGAGATTTTCGGGCCGGAATCTTCGGGTAAAACCACGGTTGCGCTCCACGTCATCGCGCAGACTCAGAAGAGCGGCGGAGTTGCTGCGTTTATCGACGCGGAACACGCACTCGACCCTGTTTACGCCGCAAAACTCGGCGTTGACCTCGACAATTTATACGTTTCGCAACCGGATACCGGTGAGCAGGCTCTCGATATAACTGAAAGTCTTGTGAGAAGCGGCGCGGTTGACGTTGTCGTCGTGGACTCCGTTGCGGCTTTAACGCCCAAGGCGGAAATCGAAGGCGATATGGGCGACAGCCACGTCGGTTTGCAGGCAAGGCTTATGTCGCAGGCTCTTCGTAAACTCACGGGTATCACCAATAAGTCCAAAACCTGCGTTATCTTCATCAACCAGTTAAGAGAAAAGGTCGGCGTTATGTTCGGTAACCCCGAAGTCACGCCCGGCGGCAAGGCTTTGAAGTTCTATGCGTCCGTCAGAATCGACGTAAGAAAAGCCGATGCGCTTAAAGACAGCGACGGTATGTTCGGAAACAGAACCAAGGCAAAAATCGTTAAAAACAAACTCGCTCCGCCGTTCAAAACAGCCGAATTCGATATAATTTACGGCGAAGGAATTTCGCAGACGGGTTGTATCGTCGATCTCGGCGTTGAGAAAGGTATTCTTGAAAAAAGCGGCTCGTGGTTCTCTTATAATGGCGAAAAGATTGCTCAGGGAAGAGATAAGGCAAAAGAATATCTCGCAAACAATCCCGCCGTCGCCGAGGAAATCGAAGCGAAAATAAAGGAAGCCGTCGCCACAGCGAAGGAATCCGCACAATAAAAAATAATCGCCTTTCCCGAAAACCGGGAAAGGCGAAATAAAATTAAAATTAAAATTTAAATGAAACAGGAGATTTTGGTGCAGAGATCGGCATCGGCAATCTTTTCCGATTTGCCGTTTTCGTCTACGATTAAAACGTGTTTACCGTTCGTGCAGGCAATCCGTCCGTCGGAAAGAACGCAGTAATCGATGATTCCGTTTTTCAAAACGGTAACTTCGCCGCTTTTCGTGCGTTTAACGAGTTGCCACGACCAGGGCGCGACGCCCGCAAAATTATCCTTATGGCGAAGATTTTTCCTGTATTCTTCTTCGGCGTTTATCAGGTTGTCGTCGATGATAATCATTCCCTGAGATTTTTTCATCGTTTTTGCCGGGTTTGCCGATTTTTCGGTGAAGCCTTTTCCGGTGAACATCATCGTGAACATTTCGGCGAAATAATAAATCGCTTTGAGCAGTTTCCAAGGGATAAGTATAATATCGAGCAAGAGCCTGAAAAAGCCGGTTTTATTTTTCTGTTCGGGTCGAGTTATGTAGAATAAATTTCCTTTGCCGTCGTCTTTTGGTTTTATGAGCGATTTGTTCGGATCGGAAAGGATTTCTTCCACGTCGCCCGTAAAAACGTCGTAAGCGTATATCGACGAATGAGAGAATTTAACGAATTCGCCGTTGGCGTCTCTTCCGACGCCTTTGCTGGCAAAGTAAACGAGCGAATCGCCCGAGCGGGAAAAAGTCGCGTCGAAATCGCAACTGTCGCCGTCGGTAACGGTCATATAATCGTCGGTTTTAACGTCGTAAACAGCAAGGTGAGCGTTTTCGTAACTTGTCTTTATGCAAGTGACGAATTTATCGTTTGCTTTGTCGGGATACGCGCCGCAAAAAACATTTTCGCGCGAGTGAATCACGTGACCTTCGCTGTCCTTATCGGCGGTCAGGTCTTTCGTCATTATTCCGGAGAGGTCGTTCACCGTAATCGAGTAAATAATTTTGTCGGGAGAGCCGAAAAATTCAACCGAGTTAAAATACGAAATCATGTTCGAATCGGTATAAGTTTCTTCCGCGGAGCCTTCGCGCATAAATCTTGCGCCCATGCCTTTGGTTTTCCACTCAACGCTCTTCGCGGCTTTTATCGCCGAATCAACGTAATTCGAATGGAAGTCGGAACTATATTCTTTTATCGCGCCGTCCGTCAAAGTTTTGATCGCGAGGCGGTCGTTAAAAACGATTTTATCCATAAAATCATTATACCATAGCAAATAACAAAAAGTCAACAAATAAGGTGTATTATGAGCAGAGGTGATAAAGCCTTCGACTTTTTCAACGAAGGCTATAATTGTTCGCAGGCGGTCGCGCTTGCTTTTGCCGATTTATATCCCGATAAAGCGGGCGATATGGTCAAAATAATGTCGTCTTTCGGCGGAGGATTCGGGAGAATGCGCGAAGTGTGCGGCGCTTTTTCCGGGATATGCGCCGTTTTAGGGCTTTTATGCGGCTTCGACGGCAAAAACGGTGTTTCAAAAGCGGAGCATTACGCTATCGTCAGAGAGTTGGGTGAGCAGTTCAAAAAGGATAACGGCTCGCTTATTTGCCGTGAACTTCTCGGTGCAACGGCAAAACTTTCTTCCGAAGACCCGTCGGTAAGAAGCACGGAATATAAAGCCAAAAGACCGTGCGCGGAACTTTGCCGCTACTGCGCGGATATTCTCGAACAAAAACTCATCGAAAAAGGCGTTATATGAAGTCTTTGAAAACACTTTATAAAATAGGCAGGGGTCCTTCGAGTTCGCATACTATGGGTCCCGAAAAAGCCTGCAAAATCGTTTTGTCCGATTTTCCGGAGGCGGATTTTTTCCGAGTCATCCTTTATGGCTCGCTTTCTGCAACCGGCAAAGGACATCTCACCGACAAGGTGATTGAAGAAACGCTCGGCAAGGAGCGGACGGAGGTAGTGTTCGGTGAAACCGACGGTGATTTCCGCCACCCGAACAAACTTACTTTTTTCGTGTTTAAAAACGGCGGGCAGATAGCGGAAAGGACATATTACAGCGTAGGCGGGGGAGCGATCGAATCGGACGACGGAATCGCCGTGGAGGAAAAGGACGTTTATCCTCATTCTTCGTTCGGTGAGATAAAAACGTTTTGCGAAGAGAACAACCTCAAACTCTGGCAATACGTCGAGGTTTTCGACGAGCCTGATGTGTTCGACTATTTAAAAGAAATATGGCACGCTATGAAAGATTGCATAAGGCAAGGGCTTTCGGCTAGCGGAGTGTTACCCGGCGTTCTTAAAACCGAGCGCAAAGCAAGAACGCTCTATGAGCAGTATGCTCTTAACGAGTCGTCCACGGCAAGGCAGAACAGAATGGTGTGCGCTTATGCTTACGCTTGTTCGGAGAATAACGCTTCGGGCGGGCGGGTCGTAACAGCCCCCACGTGCGGTTCATGCGGTGTTGTGCCTGCGGTTTTATATTATCTCGAGCAGACAAACGAAGTGCCTGAGCGCGAAATATTAAAGGCGTTAGCGGTTGCGGGCATTATAGGCGACGTTGTTAAAACCACCGCTTCCATAAGCGGCGCGGAATGCGGTTGTCAGGCAGAAATCGGCGTTGCCTGCGCCATGGCTTCGGCTGCCGTTGCAGAACTTTACGGAATGAATACGGATCAGATAGAATACGCCGCCGAAATTTCTATAGAGCATCACCTCGGGCTTACGTGCGATCCTGTCTGCGGACTTGTTCAGATTCCTTGCATCGAGCGCAACGCTGTCGCCGCACTCAGGGCACTCAACGAAGTAACGCTTCCGCTTTTCATAACGGGCAGCAGAAAAATTACCTTCGACGACGCCGTTAAAACCATGTACGAAACGGGTGTCGATTTGGGAGGAAAATACAGAGAAACCGCGCAGGGCGGACTTGCAAAATTATTTAAGTAAAATGTATTGCGTATATTTAAAGAAAAACGAGGGAAAAAGAGTTCTTAACGGCTATCCGTGGATATTCGCCAACGAAGTTTATAAAATCGACGGCAAGGATAAGCAAGGTTCGGTTGCCGAAGTTCGCGGATCCGACGGGCGTTTCGTCGGGCTCGGAACGATAAATCATCACTCGAAAATCATAGTCAGAATGCTGACGTTGAAACAAGAAGAAATCGACGAGGATTTTTACAGGAAGCGCATTCTCGCTGCGGTGGGGTATAGAAAAGAACTCGGTTACGACGACAATTACAGAGCGGTTTTTGCCGAATCGGATTTGTTGCCGGGGCTTATCGTCGATAAATACGGCGAATATCTGTCCGTGCAGTTCCTTTCGCTCGGAATGGAAGTTGTCAGGGAAACCATAATCAAACTACTGGTCGAGATTTTCAATCCGAAAGGCATTTATGAGCGCAGCGACGTTTCCGTGCGCGAAAAAGAAGGGCTGGAGCAGAGAAAAGGCGTTATTTACGGCGAATTCAATCCTCGCGTAACGATTATCGAAAACGGCTTGAAAATGGTCGTAGACCTTGAAAACGGGCAGAAAACGGGTTATTTCCTCGATCAGAAAGAGAATCGCGACAACCTGAAATGTTACGTTAAAGGGAAAACGGTTCTCGATTGTTTCTGTAACGAGGGCGGGTTTTCGCTCTGCGCGAAAAAATACGGAGCAACCGAAGTCACAGCCGTCGACATAAGCGAGAAAGCGATTGAACTCGTCAAAGAAAACGCCGCGTTGAACGGGCTGGATATCAGAACCGAAATTGCGGACGTCTTCGAAAAACTCAGAGAATACAGAAAGGACAAACGCAAATTCGGTGTTGTCGTCCTCGATCCTCCGGCTTTCACAAAGTCCGCGGATACGGTTAAAGAGGGTTACAAAGGCTACAAAGACGTCAACATTAACGGCTTGAAACTTATTGAAAAAGGGGGTTATCTCGTCACGTGCAGTTGCTCGCAACACTTAACGCTCAATCTGTTTTTGCAGATGATAAAAGAGAGCGTTATCGAAAGCGGAGTGAGAGCAAAACTCGTCGAGATAAGAATGCAAGGTAAAGATCATTCCACGTTTATCGGTTACGATGAGAGTTTATATCTTAAAGTGGCGGTAATAAAGGTGTTATAACTTATGGCGAAAAAGAAAAACAAAAGAGAGAAAGAACTTCAGAAATTCGTTGCGTCTTTAGTCGTTATTATCATTCTGGCAATAATCGTTCTTGCGGTGTTTTATGTTTCGAACGGTTATAAGTTCGATTTCGGATTTCTTAAAAAAGAAAGCGAATCTGTTTCGGTTAATCATTCCGAAGTCGATAGCGTGAGAGATCTCAAAGTTTATTTCATCGATATCGGTCAGGGCGATTGCATTTTCATCGAACTCCCGGACGGCAGGAACATGCTTATAGATGCGGGAAAGGGTAAGTATGCGGACAAACGTTCTTATGCTGTAGTAGACAAGTATCTCGGCGGCGAAAGCGGAAATAAAGTGACGATTGATTATTGCGTCGCAACACATCCGGATAGTGATCATATTGATATTTTACCATATATTTACGAACAATATGATATAAAGAATTCATATCGCCCTTATGTATATTCGGAAAATAAGTCCGCTTCAGCCTTGTCTTATAATAAAGGCGTAAAAATAGGAAATTCGACTAAAATTTATTATGAATATCTGACAAGCGTTAACAACGAACAGACGTATTGGGAATTCTTCAAAGATGATTCTGATTTTTCAAACAGGTTCAAGGATGCCGACGGAGAATATTATGAGTATACAGTAAACTTTGTCATGCCTTATGCAAAAGAGTTTAACGATTATCAGTATTTCGATGATCCGAATAATTTTTCGGCAATAATCATACTCGAGTACGGTGAAAGAAAAATCCTGTTTACAGGCGATATAGAATATGGAAACAGTAAAAAGAAAGGCGCGGAGCAAAGTTTTATAAGAGAGTTTTCAAGTAATCCCGAAATGGTCGATTGCGACGTTTTAAAGGTTGCTCATCACGGCAGCGATTCATCCACCTCGCCCGAATTTTTATCTTTGGTCAAACCCGAATATTCCGTCATCTCATGCGGGTTATCTAACACTTACCATCATCCGTTAAATAGTACGCTCGAAAATCTCGTAAAATGCGGGAGCGAAATTTACAGAACGGATTTGCAAGGCACGATTATTCTCACGATAGATTCAAAGGGAGAAATAACGCTTGAAAAACAGACGGATAAGTACGACGGTAAGATTTTAGACGACGGCGATACGATTAAACAATACGAAATCGATCACGCCGACGAAATCGAAAAATTTAAAGCAACTTTATGACTTATAAAACATACGCCGATGACAAAATTTCCTTTTGTCATCGGCGTTTTTGAAAGGTTTTATGTGAAGTCGAAAACTATTTTTTTATCGTTGTCGAGTTTTAGCCTTGCCGAAAAGTTCTTTCCGGATTTGGAAATGAAATCAAGTTTATCCGTTCTTCCGTCCGAAAGAATTTTCGCGGCTTGTTCTTTTGTGATTGCACAACCGAGAATGCGTAAATTGATTCTGAAATCGCATTTTCCGGCTGTGAGTTCGTCGCTCTTTGCGACCTTTCTGCTTTTCGCACCGGCTGCGATTTTCGTGCCGCCCGGGTTGTCCGCGCCCTCGCAAACGTAAGCGAATCTGCCGCGCGTAACCTTTTTCCCGCATTTCGGGCAAACGCCTATCACGTCGCCGAAGAATCCCGAACCGGCATTGCGGTCGTTATCGAAAACTTCTTTGATTTCGCTTTCGGCGATTTTAACGCTTTCGTCAACAGTCAGTTCACCGTGATAAACTTTCTTGAGAGCCTGACCTAATTGGCTCGTTTTGTATTTATCCATCGAGATGTTCATATCGACGAGTTGTTCGATGAGAAATCTGCCGCCGTTTTCGATATAATAAACGTCTTTTTTCAGCGATATGTATCCGCTTTTTTTCGCGTTGTCTATGATTCCCGTTCTTGTTGCTTCAGTTCCGAGTTCAAGCCCCTTGAAAATTGCTTTATAATCTTCGTCGTCGCTTTCGTCGGACGATTTTTCGTCTCGGAACGGATTTTTGAGATAGTTATTCAAAGTTTCGATAGTGTAGTGCTTCGGCGGTTGCGTTTGCTTTTCCTCGGGGTGAAAATCGACGTTCACTTTGTCGCCTTTTTCGAGTTTCGGCAATATTTTATCCTTTCTTTCGCCGCCGTCGTATTTCGTCCAGCCCTCGGTGAGAATCATCGAGCCTTTGATCGAATAATCTTCTTTTCCTCCGAGCGAAATCGTCAGTTCCGATTTTTCCACGTAACATTCTTCTTCGCAGAAAACTGCCACGAATCTCCTTAAAATGGCGGAGTAAACGAGAAATTCTTCTTCGTTCAACGCCGTTTTGGCAGGGATTTTATAAGTCGGCGTAAGAGCGGAGTGCGATTCGATTTTAGAGTCGTCGAAAATGGTTTTCTTGTCTTTGAAAACGATGGGATAACCGAGTTTTTTAACGCCCGAAATAATTTGCTTAACTTTATCCTTTTCGTTCGTGGCGAGATATTCGGAGTTCGTTCTCGGGTAACTCACGTAGCCGTTTTCGTAAAGTTTCTGAACGATTGAAAGGCTTTTTTCCATCGGCATTTTATATTTTTTGCCGAGAAAATTCTGCAATTTGGTGAGCGAGTAGAGTTTGCCGGGGAAAAGAATTTCCTTTTTCGATTTTTTATCGGTGACTATCGCGTCGAGGACGTTCATTCTGCCGCAGCATTTTTCCGCTTTTTCTTTGTCCGAAAATTTATATTTGGAAACGAGTTCTATAACCTCGCCGTTGGTTTTCGCCCGCGAAACGAGCGCGTAGTAAGTTTCGGGTTTGAAGTTTTCGATTTCGCAGTCTCTGTCGTAAATCGCTTTCACGATAGGTACGATAACTCTTCCCACGCGGAGCAGAGTTCCCGATTTTATGCTTGCGTATCTAGTGAGGTTAACCCCGTAAAGCCAATCGATATACGTTCTCGAAAAACCCTCGTTGGCAAGGTTTTCGTATTCTTTTTCGTCTTTCATTTCCGAAAGAGCCTTCGCAACGGTCTGTGGCGTCTGGTCGGGCAGCCACAATCTGTAAAACGGCTTGCTTTTATCGAGAGCGTTCGAAACGCAGAGCCGCACGATTATTTCGCCTTCTCTGTCCGAGTCGCCCGCGTTTACGATTTTGTCCACGTCGTTTCTGTTGAGCAGATATCTGATTGTTTCAAACTGCTTTTTAACACCGTCGTCCACTTTTCCGTCGGCGTCTTTTTTAAGGTTGAAGCGAAACTTGTCGGGAAAGCAGGGCAGGTTGTCGAGCGTCCATTTTTTCGAGGAGGGCGCATCGCCGTAATCCTCCACATCGCAAAGCGAAAACAAGTGACCGAACGCCCAGGTGACTATGTAGTCGGAGTTCTCGTAATATCCGTTTTTTTTCTTCATTTCGCCTATGCCCGAAACGATGTTCCGCGCCAGGCTCGGCTTTTCCGCAATAATCGCAATCATAAAAACATGTTATCACTTTTCAAGCCGCGATGTCAATTTTTTAGGCGGTATTTTTTTATTTCAAGTCGTACTATATATATTGTAAAGACGTTGTAAACGGAGTGAAAAAATAAAAAAATTATTTTGCGAAAAGCCGATAAAAACGTTTGACAAACTCATCGGCGTAAGTTATAATGCAAATGTAAAAATTGAATATCCGTTGCCAATATAGATTTGAATATGATGGTTCAGATGTTTCTACCGCGCGCCGCAAAAGTCGCGACTATTGGGAATATTTTTCGTCGTTGATTTTTTCTCGACGAAAGGTTTATCATTGGCAAACAGGTTTTTTAAAAGCCTGTTTTTTTGTTTTTCAATTTTAAATCACGATAGAGGAAAGCCATGAAGATTTTAGAGGAAAGAATCGAAAAAGAAGGGAAGATTTATCCCGGAAATATCGTCAAAGTCGGCACCTTCCTCAATCATCAGTTGGATACGACTCTTCTGATGCAGATGGGCGAGGAAATCGCGCGTTTGTATGACGGAGAAGGGGTGAATAAAATCCTCACGGTCGAGTCGTCGGGTATTGCCATAGCCGTTTTTGCGGGCTATAAAATGGGCGTTCCCGTTGTCTTTGCAAAAAAGGGAGAAACGAAGAATATCCGCGGCGACGTGTATTCTACCGAAATCGAAAGTTTTACGCATAAAAGAACATATAACGTTATAGTAAGCAAGGAAGTTATGGGTCCGGACGATAAAGTGCTTATCGTGGACGATTTTCTTGCTAACGGAAAAGCGCTCGAAGGACTTATGGATATCGTTAAACAGGCAGGGGCGGAACTCGCCGGCTGCGCGATTGCGATAGAAAAAGGTTTTCAGGGTGCAGGGGATAGATTAAGAAATAAAGGAGTCAGAGTGGAATCTCTCGCTTTAATCGACGAGATGACCGACGACTCGGTTAAATTCCGAAGATAATACGGCGATATTTCTTTGGGATTTTTTATTTGTTTTTAAATTTGCTAAAAATCGCATTTAAGTGCGAAAAAAGGAGATAATGTAAATGAAAAAACTCTT
>JALETB010000074.1 GCA_022781715.1 Clostridiales bacterium
AAACGCCTTTCCGCGCTCAAAAGTTACGCTGTCTATCTCGCGATGTCCCGTTTTTCCGCATTCGCTCAATCCCGTGTTGTTGATAATCATCGCTTCGGGCTGATATTTTCTTATCGTGCCATAAAGGCGGTCCTCCTGCCAATCGTCGTTCGGCTTATCCCACATTCCGTCGAACCAGAAACCGCCGATTTTGCCGTACTGCGTGCATAAAATTTCTATGCTCTTAACGAGATAATCGATATACTTCGGGAAATCGTTTTTATAATCGGGGTTATACCAGTCCAGAAGCGTGTGATAAAAGAACGGAACGATGCCCTCTTTATTGCACTCGTCCACGAATTCTTTGATTAAGTCTCTTCCCGCTGCGCTGTGCGGTGCGTCGAAATCGTTAAGGCCTTTCGTATCGTAAAGCGAAAAACCGTCGTGATGACGGGTGGTAAGAGTGATATACTTGCAACCCGCCGCCTTAGCGGTTTTTACGAGTTGTTTCGCCCAGTCCTTTTTCACTTTGAACTTCTTCGTCAGTTCGTTATATTTCGCATGGTCGATTTTGCCTTGCGACAAAACCCATTCGCCCTTGCCCAATATGCTGTAAAGTCCGAAATGATTGAACATTCCGAAGCCCATCTTTTTAAAATTTTCTATGTATTCGTAAGCCATGTTTTCTCCTTTTTAACCTGCGGACAAAAGTATTTTAAATTATAATTTTTATAACGAAATTTGTCAATCGATTTTTGAAAATTTCGGTTTATTTCGGCGAGCGGTCGCTTATTTTCTTGCGTTCTCGGATTTGCTATGATATTATAAAGTTGAGTTGTTATAATTATTTTTTTATAAAGAGTGTGAAATGATTGATTTTACGAAGCAAATGAAAGAAGAATATACCATTCTCTGTCCGGATATTTTCCCGACGCATATGGCGTTGTTCGAAAGTATTTTCCGTATGAACGGCTACAACTTCGAGGTAGTGCGCGACGAGGGAAAGGCTGTTATCGACACCGGGCTTAAATATTTGCACAACGATATGTGTTACCCCGCGATCTGCTCGTGCGGGCAACTTTTATACGCGCTCGAATCGGGCAGATACGACGTGAACAAAACCGCGCTGCTCTTTTTCCAGACGGGCGGCGGTTGCAGAGCCTCGAATTACATATTTTTGCTCAGAAAAGCCCTCAAGGAAATGGACCTCGGGTTTGTTCCGGTCATCTCCGTCAGTTTTTCTGGGCTTGAAAAATACAGCGGGTTCAAAATCACGCCCGGAATGCTCAAAGCCGGGTTTTCCTCGCTCATTTACGGCGATATGCTGCTTCTTTTGAAAAACCAGACCGCGCCTTACGAGACAAACAAGGGCGACACCGATAACGTGGTTAAAAAATGGATCGACGAGTTGTCCGCTCAATTCAGGAGCGGCAAAGGCAGTTCCAAAAAGGCGATAAGGAAAAACCTCGCCGACATGGCGGCGGATTTCCACAACATCCCTCGCGAGAAAAAAGACCTCGTTAAAGTGGGCATAGTGGGCGAAATTTACGTCAAATATTCGTCATTTGCAAACCGCGGACTTGAGAAATTTCTCGCAAGCCAGGGCTGCGAATATATGATTCCCGGCGTGACGGGCTTTTTGCAATACTGCGCGGCGAACGTGGAAACCGACCATTGCTATTACGGCGGAAGTTTTTTAAAACTGAAAATAGGCGCGCTTGCCGAAAAAATACTCGCTAAATACGAAGAATACATAATCAGAACGCTTAAACCCTACACCGAATTCGTCGCCCCGTCGCCGTTCGAAAAGGTTAAAGAACTTGCCGACACGATCATCGACCGCGGCGTTAAAATGGGCGAAGGGTGGCTGCTCCCGGGCGAAATTGCCGAACTTATCGAAAAAGGATATCCCAACGTTATCTGCGCCCAGCCGTTCGGCTGCCTGCCGAACCACATCGTGGGCAAAGGCACGATAAGGAAACTGAGAGAACTTTATCCCGACGCGAATATTTTCCCGGTGGATTACGACGCGGGCGCATCGGCGGTTAATCAGGAAAACAGAATTAAACTTATGCTCTCGATCGCGCGCGACAACAAAGCCGCCCGGGCGGGGCAGGCGGAAACCGACGGACAGACCGAACGCGGCGAAACAACCGACAACGCGACTGCGGAAGCCGCCGCAACCGTTTCCGAAAATAACGATATCGAGGACAACTTATGAAAAGACTCGGAATAGATATAGGTTCGACCACCCTGAAAGCCGTTATCACAAGCGAGGACGGGCGGATTCTTTTTTCAAAATACCAAAGGCACCTTTCCAGAATTCCGGAAACGGCGACGGAAGTCCTCTCCCTCGTAAAGGAAATCTGTAACGACGAAGAAGTTTTCGTCTGTCTTTCCGGCTCGGCGGGCATGGGCGTGGCGGAATCGCTCGACCTGCCGTTTATTCAGGAAGTTTATGCCGAAAAAACAGCCGTTTCGAGGTTTTATCCCGACACGGACGCCGTTATTGAACTCGGCGGCGAGGACGCGAAAATCATCTTTTTAACCGGCGGATTCGAGATGAGAATGAACGGAACGTGCGCCGGAGGAACGGGCGCGTTCATCGACCAGATGGCGACGCTGATGAAACTCTCGCCCGACGAACTCAACGAACTTTCCAAAACTCACACGCGGGTTTACACGATCGCTTCGCGTTGCGGCGTTTTCGCCAAATCCGATATTCAGCCTCTTTTGAACCAAGGTGCGAAAAACGAGGACGTCGCTGCGGGAATTTTCGCTGCGGTAGTCAATCAGACCGTAGCGGGGCTTGCGCAAGGCAGAAAAATCGAAGGCAACGTTCTTTATCTCGGCGGTCCGCTCACTTTCCTTTCGGAACTGAGAAAGACTTTCGACGAAATTCTCGGCATAAAAGGCACTCTGCCCGAAAATTCGCTTTTTTACGTCGCGCTCGGCGCGGCGCTCTCCAAACAGGAAAAATCCTGCAAACTTTCGGACATAATCAAACTTTTCGAAAAGTCTTCCTCGCTTAAAAAATACGAAAGTTGCCCGCCACTTTTCAAAACCGAAGAAGACTACGAAGAATTTAAACTCCGCCACAAGAGAAACTCGGCGGGCATTGCCGAACTCGACGCGCCGCGCGGAAAAGTTTATCTCGGCGTGGATGCGGGTTCGACCACGGTTAAAATTCTCCTCACGGATGAAAAAGGCAACATAATAAGACCGCTTTACACCCCGAGCGTGGGCAAGCCGATAGAGATAGTTCTCGATTATCTCAAAAAACTTTACGAGGACTTCCCCGACATCGAAATAGCGGGGTCGGCAGTTACGGGTTACGGCGAAGAAATGATAAAAAACGCCTTCCGCATAGATAACGGACTGGTGGAAACGGTGGCGCATTACACCGCCGCGAAGAAATTCCGCCCCGACGTCAATTTTATTCTCGACATCGGCGGGCAGGATATGAAGTGCTTCAAAATAAGAAACGACCTCATCGACCAACTCTTTCTCAATGAAGCGTGTTCATCCGGCTGCGGTTCGTTTTTGCAGACTTTTGCGGAATCGCTCGGCTACGGCGTGGAAGAATTTGCCGGGCTCGGACTTTTCGCGGACGCGCCGGTTAACCTCGGTTCGAGATGCACCGTGTTCATGAACAGTTCGGTAAAACAGGCCCAGAAAGACGGCGCGAGCGTAGAAAACATCTCCGCCGGACTGTCGATAAGCGTGGTTAAAAACGCGCTCTATAAGGTTATCAGAATAGCGAAAGCCGAAGACCTCGGCAAAAACATCGTCGTTCAGGGCGGAACGTTTTTAAACGACTGCGTTCTGCGCGCGTTCGAGCAGGAACTCGGCGTGGAAGTAATCCGCCCCGAATTTTCCGCGCTTATGGGAGCATACGGTGCGGCTTTATACGCGCAGAAACTGGCAAAAGACAAAAGCACGCTGATAACCAAAGACGAAATAGCGAATTTCTCGCACAAGGTGAGCAACATAACCTGCAACGGCTGCGGAAATCACTGCAATCTTACGCTCAACCTGTTCGCCGACGGCAGAAGGTTCATTGCGGGAAACAGATGCAGCAAACCCGTTACAGGCGAAAAAACGGAAGCGAGCGACGATATGTACGCTTACAAACTCAAACTGCTCGCCAACTACGTGAACACCGAGCACGACGACGAAAAAATCAATATCGGCTTGCCGCTCGGGCTTAACTTCTACGAACTTCTGCCCTTCTGGCACGAATTCTTCTCCGAACTCGGGTTCAACGTGATCACCTCGCCGTTTTCGGACAGGAAGTTGTACGAATACGGACAATACACCATTCCTTCCGACACGATATGTTACCCCGCAAAACTCATTCACGGACATATAGAGGCACTTCTGCGCGAAGGGGCGGACGCGATTTTCTACCCCGACATGTCTTACAACATAGACGAAAAGCAGGGCGACGACCACTTCAACTGCCCCGTTGTGGCATATTATCCGCAGGTTATAAAACTCAACGTCGCCGACGTTAAAAAGACGAAATTCATCAGCGACTTCATAAGTTTATACGACAAAAAACAATTCGTAAAACGCATTAAGGCGATACTTAAAAAGCACTTCCCCGAAAAGAATTTCACCGCGAAACAAATCGGAGACGCGACGGAAGCGGCTTATGCGGAATACGCCGAATATCTCGAATCGATAAGAACGGAAGGCGAAAAATACATAGAAAAAGCGAAAGCGACGGGCAAACCCGTGATTCTCCTCGCAGGAAGACCTTATCATGCCGACCCGGAAATAAACCACGGAATTCACGAACTGATAAGCAGGCTGGGGGCGATCGTTTTAAGCGAGGACTCTGTGAGACCGAACCACGGAAAACTCGACACGAACGTGAGAAATCAATGGACGTACCACGCAAGGCTTTATAACGCGGCAAAATTCGTCGCGAACGCGCCCGAAGATCTCGATATTCACCTCGTTCAACTCGTTTCGTTCGGTTGCGGCGTGGACGCGGTGACCACCGACGAAGTACGCTCGATCGTGGAAAGTTCGGGGCGGCTTTACGCACAGATAAAAATCGACGAAATCTCAAATACCGGTGCGGTCACGATAAGGCTGCGTTCGCTAATGTCCGTTCTGGAACTGAGAAAAAATAAAAAAATCTGACTTGTCTGCGCCCCGCTTTTTCTTGCGAAAAAGCGGGGCGTTTTATCTTTTCGACCAATATCAGACATTAAAAGCAGAGCTATAAGTCGATTAACGGCAATTATTTAAAATTTTCAAAAGAATTTTCGATTCTCTATTAACAAGAAAGGTATACATAAATTATAATGTATATCATAGATAGAATCATAGGAGGATAAAAAGATGAAGAAATTCAATTTCAGAAAAACGTTTACCGTTTTCGCCTTGACGCTTACGCTTATCTTCGCCGCCTTTTTAACGGGTTGCGGCAACGGCTCAGGCGCAACTTCCGCCGGCGAAACCGACAAGCACGCGCTTGCCGAAGCCGTTGCGGAATTCACTAGCCGTTCCGAAATTTATGCAGGCGGCACGCTCGGCATGAGCAACGTCAGTACAACCGACACTTACGACTCGGCAAAGCAGACGAAAAAATCTGCGGTGACCGTTAATTTTTCCGGAGGAATAAGTTACGATGATACAACCGGGGAATTCGGAGCGTTCGACGCTGATATATTCGGTTTTAAAACTCAGCCGGAAGAAGCCGGCGCAACGTCGGAAATTCTCGCAAGTTCGCTGTTTATAAGAGACGGACTTTCTTATACATACGACCTTGTCGACTACAAAGGCAATGCGGACGGAGTTAAAGCCGCCGTTAAGGAAAAACTCGACGCCGGCGGAAAATTAAGCATTTTCAAAGAAGCAAATTTAAAAGAAACTATTATTCTGAAACTCGGATTGAAAGATATGCCGACGGCGCAGATCAAAGAAATCGTGGCAACCGTAGAATCTTTTTATTCCGGGCTTATAAAAGGCGCGAGCGAACTCGCGGTTATCACCGAAAACGGCTCGGACTACACTCTCGATATCACCGCGACTCTTTGCGAAATGATCGATAAAATCGCGGCTGCCGCCGACGCGGCTTATAAAAACCCGGATGCGACCGTCGGTGAATTTTATAATATGCCTGCGGTTAAAACCATTCTTTCGCCTGTTCTTAAAAACATCAAGGCGCAGGACGCGGTTGAAATTTTGAAAATGGCGATCGGCGAAGAATATTTCCGCGAAACCGCCGAAGGCAAAATCGAAGCGGTTATAAGCGGCGTAGGCACCGTGGTTCTCGATAAGCCCGGCGCTGCCGTTTCGCTCGAAGATTATCTCGTTAAAACGGTATTCGAAGCGGGTCTCGACGCAGGCGCGGCTGTGATTAAGATTAAAGATTTCAAAATCGGAGCGATTTTCGGATTCGGAGGAGGCTCGGAAAACGACAGTCAGTCGTCCGCTATGACCGACGACGAAATCGCGGCTACGGTTGCGGACATAAAGAAATCAAAAGACGAGATTCTCGAAGTTCTCCCCACCGCAAAAATCACGCTCACGATTAAATCGGGCAAAATCACCCATATCAAAGCGGAAATCAAAACGGTAGAGAGCGGAATGATCGGCAACGGAATTCCCGAAGATATGACGCCTTATTCGTCCACATACGAAAGGACGATAACTGTCGAATTCGACGTGTTTGATAAAATGCCTTCTCTTCTCGATATCTCAAAGGCAGAGAAAGAAAAACCGACGTCAGATTCATTAACCTGATCGATTGTATTAAATTATTTAAACAAAACGAAATAAAACGGGCGGCGGCGATTCCTTTTCGAAATCGCCGCCGCCATTAATTTTTCCCGGTTATTTCCGATTATTCCCGGTTTTCATTGTCGCCGACGCGTTCATACATATACTTTTTCAACGGAGTCGCGAAAAGCAGAACCGTTCCGCCGATCGCGCCGACCGTTGCCTGCAATGTTTCGAACGGCAGTTTTATCATCGCATATTCGAAAGTGCTGTAAATGAAAATCTTGCCGAAAGTGTAACCCGCGACCATTATCACCGCGCCGACACTCACGCCGACTATCGCGCGCCACAACGCGGGCAATTTGCCTTTATACCCGCCCGCGATGAGCGAAATCGCCACGGCTTGCAGACCGTGAGTGACGAGCGAAACGAACATGGGCGTGGGATAAAATATCGCGTCGCCCAAAAACGCGCCAATTCCGCCCACAGCGAACGCCGAAATCGGGTCGAGAACAAGCGAAGCGAAGCAGATTATCACGTCGTTAAGATAGATTTTTCCGCCCGGCACTGGTACGCCGAACGAACTCAAAGCCACGTTCATCGCGAGAAAAACAGCCGTTAAACACAGTTTTTTTGTGGTAAATTTCATAAATCGTTCCTCGATTGTTTTAATTCTTTGACATTTTCCGCCAAACAGTATATCATACTTTTGGATATAATAAAATATCCAAATTAAATAAATTTTATAAGGTCAGTTTGACCAATAGGCTTGTTTATGAAGAAAAAGTATGCCGTTATTTATGAAAATTTACGCAAAAACATAACCGACGGAACGATAAAGTTCGGCGAAAAACTCCCCTCCAAACGCACTGCGGCAGACGGTTTCGGCGCAAGCGTTATCACCGTGGAACACGCCTACGAACTGCTCGAAAGCGAAGGATACATCGAATCGAAACCGAGGCGCGGCTACTTCGCGAGGTACGTTGCGGAAGGAATTCTCGCGGAAAAAGAGTTTGACGTTTCTTACCAAAAAGAATTTGCAATTGAAAAACGAGCCGCAGTCGTCGGCGAGAGCGCGAAAGACGCAAACGCGAAAGACGCAAACGCAAACGCGAAAAAAGAGTGTTTTCCGTTCGGAATTTACGCTTCAGCCGTCCGCGCTGTTTTAAACGACCTCGGCGACAAAATCACCGAAAAAACGGACGGAAGCGGCACGCCCGCGCTTAAATCCGCAATAAAAAATTACCTGAAAACAAGCCGCGACGTACATGCGGACGAAAACCGCATAATCATCGGCGCGGGCGCGGAATATCTTTACGGAGTGATTGCGAAACTCTTCGGTGCGGGCGAAACGTTCGCGATCGAATCGCCGTCTTACGGAATCATCGAAAAAATCTATTCCTTAAACGGTGTGAAAACCGAAAAACTTCGGCTCGGAACCGACGGGGTTTTATCCGAAGATCTCGCCGCCTGCCGCGCGAGGGTCATTCACGTGACGCCTTACCGCAGTTTTCCAACGGGCGTTACGGCTTCGGCTTCCAAACGCGCGGAATACCTTCGCGCGGCGAAGAAAATCGGCGCGTATATCGTGGAGGACGATTACGAATCAGAGTTTTCGCTTTCCGCAAAACTCACCGAAACGCTTTTCAAAAACACGCCCGACGACAACGTTATTTACATAAACACCTTTTCAAAGTCCGTTTTTCCGTCGCTGAGGCTCGCCTATATGATTCTGCCCGAAAAACTTGCCGCAAAATACTATGAGAAATTCGAAGATTTTTCCTGTCCCGTTCCCACTCTCGAGCAGTACGTCGCAGCGAAAATAATAAGCGACGGCAGTTTTGCGCGGCACGTGAACCGCGTTCGCCGGGCGAGAAAAAAAGATTTGAAAATCAATACTTAAAAAATATTCAAAAACCCTTGCCTTTTATTCTGAATAATAGTAAAATTAAATACGTCCGTCGGCTGATTTCAGACAAAAAACAAAACGACGGATGTTTGCGAGATGAAAAAAATAGTTTTATCGAGAGTTCTCTCTTACGTTTACCCTGTGTTGCTCGGCGCGCTCCTCGCGCTCGATTACACTCTTTTCGTCGTTCCGAACAACTTCGCTCCGTCGGGCGTGAACGGTATCGCGGTAATGATTCAGCACGCGCTGAAGAAAACCGAGTATGTTTCCTATATATCGCTTCTTATTAACGTTCCGCTCTGCGTTTTCGCGTATTTTAAGATCGATAAAACATTCGCCGTGAACACGTTGCTGTTCTCGCTTTCTTATTCGCTCATCTTTTTATTTCTCACGAAAGTGGAAGCGATAAGCAATTTTCTGCAACCGTTCGTCTATTCTTCGGACGGCGTGGATACCATTTATCCGTCGCTCATCGCGGGGCTTATAATGGGCTTCTGCATAGGTTTTTCGGTCAAGAACAACTCCTCGACCGGCGGCACCGACATAATTGCGAAGTACGTGAGCAAAATCAAGCCGAATCTCAACTTTTTCTACGTTACGTTCGTACTGAACGCGCTCGTCGCCTTAGCGAGTTATTTTGTGTTCTACAAAGAGGCGGACGGCGTCAGGGTTTATGACTACAAACCCGTGTGCCTTTGCGTGATATACGCGTTCGTTTCGAGTTTCACCGGCAACAGAATCATTTCCGGTCTTAAACACGCCTGCAAATTCACGATCGTAACCGATCAGTGCGACGAACTCGAATACGAAATCACTCATACGCTAAAACATTCCGCCACCCGTCTGCACGGCGTGGGTATTTATAAGCATCACGACAAAGAAGTCCTTATCTGCATCGTGAACACTCATCAGGTTGCGGATTTCGAACGAATAATCAAAAAATATCCGAACACCTTCGTTTATATCGAGTCGGTAGACCAGACGATAGGTAACTTCGTAAAGGTGAAATAATGAATTACGATTACAAAGTTTCTGCCGCGGGCAGAGTCAACATAATAGGCGAACACGTCGACTATTGCGGAGGAAAAGTTTTCCCTGCCGCGCTGTCGCTCACGAACACCGTTTACGTTAAGGCGAACGGCACGGATAAAATCAACCTGAGTTGGACGACAACCGATTTCAAAGTTTCGCTCGACATAAACGACCTCGAAAAATACGCCGATCTTAAATACGGCAATTATCAGGCGGGTTGCGCTTTGGTATGGAAAAACGCCGGACATAAACTGCTCGGCTGCGATATGCTGCAGGACTGTAAAGTTCCGTTCGGCAGCGGGCTTTCGTCCAGCGCGGCGATCGAGGTATCCACTCTCGCGGCGCTTGCGGTGATAGCGGGCGAAAAAATCGACAAAAAGGAAATCGCTCTGCTTGCTCAGAAAGCCGAAAGGGAATATGCGAAAGTAAACTGCGGCATCATGGACCAGTACGCCTCGGCGAACGGGCTTAAAGACCACGCGATTTTGCTCGACTGTAAAAACGTCTCGCACGAATACGTGCCTTTCGAACTCGGCGACTGCGCGCTCGTTATCGCAAACTGCAACAAACCGCACAGCCTTGTTACGAGCAAATATAACGAACGCAGAAGCGAAACGGAGGAGGCGCTAAAACTTCTTCAAACGGTTTTGAAGGTCGATTGCCTTGCGGACGTAACGCCCCGGCAGTTCGAGGAATACAAATCGATTCTCCCCGGCAAGGTTAAAGACAGAGCCGAACACGTCGTTTACGAGTGCGACAGAGTGAGCAAAAGCGTTGAAGCGATGAAAAGCGGAGATATAAAAAGACTCGGCAAACTTCTTTGCGAATCGCACGCTTCCCTGCGCGACAAATACGAAGTCACCGGTAAGGAACTCGACGTTTTGGCGGAAAGCGCGCAGAATTTTGACGGTTGCCTCGGCAGCCGAATGACGGGCGCGGGCTTCGGCGGTTGTACCATTTCGATCGTGAAAAAAGATAAGGTTGACGAATTCAAGCGCGTAGTGGGCGAAAAATACGCCGCGGAAATCGGCTACGACTGCTCTTTTTACGAAGCGGAAATCGCCGACGGAATAATAACAGAAAAACTTTAAAATCAGGTTCCTTCCGGA
>JALETB010000095.1 GCA_022781715.1 Clostridiales bacterium
TAAACTAAATCCGTCTCGACAGACGGTATAAATTCACCTTCGGCGGTTAAAATCCTCTGGATGTTATCCGACTTCGTCGGACTGAAAGACGGATTTGATTTCATCCGAACATAGCGAGGATTTCCTCTCGCAGAGATTATCGCAAGATAGATTTCATTAAGTTAAAAGGTAAGGAATTTTAATGTCGGACAACATTCTCGTGAATATTTCAACAAAATTTGCAGTTCAAATATTAAAACTAACAGATACTGCGAAAGAGCATTATTCTTTATTCAATCAACTCGCACGACGCGGAACAAGTGTGAGACAAATTTTCGCGAAGTGAAATACGCACATAGCCGCCCCGATTTTTTGCTATAAAGACATATTGCAGGCGATTACAGGAATGTAATCGCTTTTTTAAACCCGATATTGACAAATGGCATAAATATAATATAATATGTTTGTTAACGTAAATCAAAGTTTGCGAAAAGGAGGATTTTTTGATGAAGAGAACCTCAAGAAGATCTTTAACGGCTATTTTAGCCGCCATACTTTTGCTTACGCTCTTCGGATGCGGCGAAAACGGCTTTGAAAAACCGGAAACAAACCTCGAATTCTGGATTTGCGACAACGCGGACGATATAGACCTTTCGAATTGCAAAGAACGCTACGGGATTATGGGCGGACGAGATCGTAACCACTATGGAAAAATGCGGATTTAAGATTATAGAAACCGGCGACGGATAGAATCCCGGCAATCCCTACGGCATATTATTTAAAAAAGGGAAAATCAACTTTAATTTTATAGATAATTGTATAAGAATCACCGCCGACGTGAGCAATAAATCCGGGATTATGTTTTAACAAAAACACCATTTCCTCCGAATACAACGCTTTTCAACTAAAAATCTGTCAGACAGTAAAAAAGACCGCCGAAATTCTCGGCGGTCTTTGATTTTGATTTGTAGTTTTTATTCCGCTTTGGGTTCTTCCGTCTTTTCAGCCGTTTCGGTTGTTTCGGGAGCGGCTTCCGTCGCTTCTTCCTTAACTTCTTCAGCCGTTTCGGGAACTACTTCGGGAGCAGCCTCTTCCGCGGGTACGGTCTCGGTTTCTTCCGTCGCTTCTTCAACGGGTTCGGCTTCTTCTGTTACTTCTTCCGCAGGAGTTTCCTCGGCTTCTTCGGTCACGGCTTCGGGGGCGACTTCTTCGTCGTCTGCCTCAACGACAGCCTTTTCTTCAACTTTTTCGGCTTTCTTTGCGAGTTTGTCCTCAACCTTAGCGGCAGTCCCGTCCTTCGGCTTCCAGAACGCGATTACGATGATCGCAACGAGGCAAAGGAGAGCAATTCCGAGGAATACTACCGCGAGGGTGTTATTCTTGAAGAAGTCTCTCACCGCGGTGTTTTCGGTGGGACGAACGACCATTTCGCTTCTGACGGTGATGATCGTGCTTTCATTTTGAACAAGTTCGGTGGAGTTCGCGCTCATAGCCTTGCAAACGACCTTAAACTGACCTTTTGCGAGCGGCGTGAAGGAAATAGACGAGCCGGAGGAATATTTCTTCAACGAATTTTCGTCATATTCCGCAACTGCGTTTTTGATATCCGCGGAAGTTGCGTCTTTCGCCTTGGAGTTGGATGCGACTACCCAGTTCTCGGAACCGAGCGGCGCATACATAATCACGCATTCGGCTTTGTTCGCGTTTTCGATCGTGAACGACAGAGAACTGTAAGCCATACCGACCTTGCCGGTACGAACGGAGATTTTCTCGGTTATCGCAACGTCCTGACCGGGGTTATAATCATATCTGAAAACAGGAATCTGAAGTTCATCGGGAACTTCGTTTCCGTCCGCGTCCTTTTTAACGCTATAGAAACCGGCAATTTTCTTGGACGGAGAAAATTCTTTCCACTCGGACTTTTTCTCCATATTGATTTCTTCGCCGGATTTGTTGGAGAGCAGATCATAAGCCTTCACGGAGAAGAAAACGTAAAGATAATACGTTCCTCTTTCGGAAAGCGTAACTTTCAGCGAGGAGGAAGTCTTCTTGCCGGAAGTGGAATAAGAAGACGACCAGCCGGAAACGGGATTCTTGACGTAAATCTTCGCGGTTACCTGCGAAAGCGGGTAATTCGTCGAGCCGGCGAGAAGGTCCCAGATTTCTTCGGGAAGAACGAGTTTCTTGTCGTCGTTCACTTCCGCCGCGGTAATCGCTGCGGCAACCTTGTTCAGGACGTCTTCAGTAAGATTATATTCGGGTTTTCCGTCCGCATTGGCAACAACGGAAACCTTTACCGTCTTTTCCTGTTCTTCACCCGTTTTATCTGCGTTTACTTTGAGTTTGACGGTATATTCCGGGTTGTTTTCTACGTAGTTAAAAACGATGGTGCTTCCGTCTTTCAGAACGTCTTTATCGTCTTCTTTTGCCGCGGTCCCATACCAGTAATCTGCAACTTTTTCGGTATCTCTTTCGGGATCATTTCCGTTCACGGCAACCGTTCCGTCCTTTTTGGCAACGGATACAACTGCCGACGCGCCTTCGTAAAGATCGGTAAGGTCATATTTCATTGCGGCGATGACCGTTCTTTCCGAATCCGGCGTCACCTCGTCGGCTTTTGCGCCGATAAACGAGAACGTCGTGAGAGCAAGGCATACGCTGAGCAATAACGCGAAGATGCCCGAAAACTTTTTGTTCTTCATAGTAAATTCTCCCATATAATGGAATTTTTGGTTATAACGTTTATATTTTATACTTTTAATCATATTTTGTCAATATATTGCGAGCGGTTTTTCGTTTTATTTTGATAAAAAACTTGCAAAAGATAAAAAAATGCGGAAAATTCCGCATTGCGAGCCGAAATTTTCCGCCGATCGATTTTATTTTTCAGTTTATTTTCTGCCGGTGGAGCCGAATCCGCCCTCTCCGCGTTCCGTGTCCGAAAGTTCGTCTGCTTCTTCGTAAGAAACGGAAAGATACGGCGCGATGACCATCTGCGCTATCCTTTCGCCTTTTTCGAGGGTCTGCGGTTCTTTGCCGTGATTTAACAGGGCAACTTTTATTTCGCCGCGATAATCGCTGTCGATAACTCCGACTTTATTTGCCGGCGCAAGCCCTCTTTTGCAGGCAAGCCCGCTGCGCGCGTAAACCAGCCCGACATACCCCTCGGGAATTTCGACGGCGAGCCCCGTCCCTATGAATTTCGTTTCGCCGGGGGCAATAACGACGTCGCCATTTTCCGCAGAATACAAATCCGCGCCCGCCGCAAACCTGCTGCCGAGCGTGGGCATAACCGCCTCAGGCGTCAATTTTTTAACTTTGATTTTCATAGTTTCAGATTTCCTTTATAATCGCCTTTTTTTGCAATAAACTAGGCTTTAAGTCGATTATCCGCTGATTTTCGCTTCCTCTGAACTTCAGGGAAATGTTCTTTTTCGTCTTGTCGAAGCGCCCGTCCACAAGCACGTCCGCAAGTTTTAAAATCTCTTCCGCGGTCTGCCCCGAAGCCCTCGAGCCGCCGAGCAATTCCTCGAAAGTGAAGCCGGAATATATCCATATGTTTTTATCCGGACATTCTCTTTTCGCCCTCGCGACGAGTTTTAAAACTTCAGGCTGATTCTCTTTTTCGAACGGTTCGCCGCCGAGAATGCTCAGCCCGGCGATGTAATCGGGTTTAAGGCTCTCGATGATCGCGTTTTCCGTTTCTTCCGTGTAAGGCTTACCGTAAGAAAACGACCAGGTTTCGCGATTGAAGCAATCCTCGCAGCAATTTCTGCAGCCCGAAACGAAGAGCGACGTTCTCACTCCCACGCCGTCGGCTATGTCGTAAAATTTTATTTCGCCGTAATTCATAAGATCGTAATAGTCCGCCTATAAGTCGATTAAAGGTGCAAAACTCTCTCTTTTATCTCCTGGGTTCTGCCCTGATTCCAATACTGCGTACCGATATATCCGCACGTTCTTCTCGCCACGTTCATCTTCGACTGATCGCGGTTGTGGCAATTCGGACATTCCCAGACGAGTTTTCCGTCGTTGTCGGTGACTATCTGAATTTCCCCGTCGTAACCGCACACCTGACAATAATCGCTCTTGGTGTTCAGTTCGGCGTACATTATATTTTCGTAAATATACTTCATAAGCGCAAGAACGGCTTCGATGTTGTTCTGCATGTTCGGCACTTCCACATAACTTATCGCCCCGCCGGGAGAAAGTTGCTGGAATTCGCTCTCGAATTTCAGTTTCGTGAATGCGTCGATTTTTTCGGAAACGTGAACGTGATAACTGTTCGTGATGTAACTCTTGTCGGTCACACCCGGGATAACGCCGAATCTCTTCTGCAGGCATTTGGCGAATTTATAAGTGGTGCTTTCGAGCGGCGTGCCGTAAAGCGAAAAGTCGATGTTTTCCTTCTCTTTCCAGCCTTTGCACTTGTCGTTCATAAACTGCATCACGCGCAGAGCGAACGGTTTCGCTTCGGCATCCGTATGCGATTTGCCCGTCATATACTTGACGCATTCGTAAAGCCCCGCGTAGCCGAGAGAAATCGTGGAATAACCGCCGTAAAGCAATTTATCGATCGTTTCGCCTTTTTTCAGCCTTGCGAGCGCGCCGTACTGCCACAAAATGGGTGCGGCGTCCGAAAGAGTGCCTTTAAGCCTGTTGTGGCGGCACATCAACGCTCTGTAACAAAGTTCGAGTCTCTGATCGAAAATCTCCCAGAATTTTTTTTCGTCGCCGCCGGACGACAACGCCACGTCCACGAGGTTTATCGTGACGACGCCCTGATTGAATCTGCCGTAATATTTCGGCTTGCCGTTTTCGTCGACGTAAGGCGTGAGGAAACTTCTGCAGCCCATGCAGGTGTAGCAATGCCCCTCGCCGTTTTTATCCACCTTATATTCGAGCATTTTCTTCTCGGAAATATAGTCCGGAACCATGCGTTTTGCGGTACACTTGGCCGCAAGCACGGTAAGATACCAGTATTTTGTGTCCTCCGCGATGTTATCCGGCTCTAAAACGTAAATGAGTTTGGGGAAAGCGGGGGTTATATAAACGCCCGATTCGTTCTTCACGCCCTTCATTCTCTGCAAAAGAGTTTCCTCGATAATCATCGCGAGGTCGGCTTTTTCGCGTTCGCTTCTCGCCTCGTTGAGGTACATGAACACCGTTATGAACGGAGCCTGACCGTTCGTGGTGAGAAGGGTTACGACCTGATACTGTATAGTCTGAATACCCCTCGAAACTTCGTCGCGAAGCCTTTTCTCGGTGAATTCGGTTATTTTATCCTCGTCGTCGATGCCGAGTTCTCTGAGTTCCTCGGTGACCTGTTTTCTGATTTTCTGCCTGCTGATATCGACGAACGGAGCGAGATGCGTGAGCGAAATGGACTGTCCGCCGTACTGATTGGAGGCAACCTGCGCGATTATCTGCGTGGCGATGTTGCAAGCCGTGGAAAAACTGTGCGGTTTTTCGATGAGCGTGCCGCTGATGACCGTGCCGTTCTGAAGCATATCTTCGAGGTTGACAAGGTCGCAGTTGTGCATGTGCTGAGCGAAATAATCGGCGTCGTGGAAGTGGATTATGCCCGCTTCGTGCGCGTCGACGATCTCTTTGGGCAGAAGGATCCTCTTGGTGATATCCTTGCTCACTTCGCCCGCCATATAATCCCTCTGAACGCTGTTCACGGTCGGGTTTTTGTTGGAGTTCTCCTGCTTAACCTCTTCGTTGTTGCATTCGATAAGGCTGAGAATCTGCTCGTCGGTGGTGTTGGACTTTCTGACGAGTTGACGAGTATAACGATAAGTTATATATTTTCTCGCCACTTCGAACGCCTTGAGATCCATTATCTGATTTTCGACGATGTCCTGAATCTCCTCGACGCTTAACGCTCTTCTTCTGTTCGACGCAATCTCCGTAACGTTATCGCCGATGAGTTCGATCTGTTTTTTGGTGAGCCTTTTCCCCTGCGCAACCGACTCGTTGGCTTTTGTAACCGCAGCGGTTATTTTACTGCGATCGAACGCCGTTTCCACTCCGCTTCTCTTGATAATTTTCATTTTTCTCACCTCTGTTCAACTTGTAAATGTTCCGTCGGACGAACGGAGCGACATCTCCGCATTTTCGTCCTTTCGGCTGGCTCACAAAGTATACCACAACGACAGGCTCAATATGTGTTGCCGTTGCAACATTTTGTACATTAAAACAAAAAAACCACAAGATATTGTATTTATGCAATTTTTTACTCACAAAATGTAGCCGCGCCGTATTGTGAAAAATCGGCATTTTTGCGGCTTTTCGGAACGTTTTTACCTGTTTTCGAGGTTTTTCCGGGCAAAAGCAGACAAGCCGGTAATTAAAAAATATTCGTTGAAAAATTTTTTTCGCAAACGATATGCGATAAATCTTATCGCGCCGCCGCCCTGCGGTTTTTGGAAATTTTCCTCGCAAGGCGCGCTTTGTCCTTCTGAACGGCGGTCATCTGCGGCTGAGGTTGTTTCACCTGCGGTCTTGACATTATAAAATAACGCAGTTCGTCAAGGCAGTGATCGTCGGTCTTTTTAGGAACGTCGCCCTCGCTCCACCTGTAACGTTTCAGTTCGCGGATAAGGTTCACGCAGTTTCTGAAGATGAAAATCCTCTTGTTTTTGAGATACTCTTTAACCCTCGCGATGCCCGAAAACAAATCCTTGTTCACGTTCGGGTTCACGAGTATGCCGTGTTCGCAGAATAATTCCGTGACGCTTTTGAGCGCGGCGAGCGTTTTCTGATTAGCCGCCGAGTCGATGAGCGCGCGTATTCTCCCGTCGCCGTCCCGCCGCCAGCCTATTTCGTCGCTTATCTCTTTGATTCTGCGGCTGTGATACTCCACATCTTTCCCCGCCTCAAAATGCTCGGCGACGACGTATACGTTGTCGTCGTAATCCACGTAATACCAATGCGCGGAAAGGGGATTGTTCAGCCCCGGGTCTATAGATATGTTGCATTGCCACTCGTAAGGCAGAACAAACGGCTCTACGACGTGGACGTTTTCGTCGAACTCGGGATAAACAAGCCCGGACGAAGCGGAAAATCTGCCGTAACGGCGGGAATCGAGTTCCTCTTTGCTCATCGATGACGAAAGTTCGCTTATTTCGCTTGCGGACAAAAAGGGGTTGTCCGCCCACTCGGCGAACTCATACCACACCTCGGACGAATTTCCCGAGTTGAGAAAAATCTCGTCGTAAACGAAGGTAAGCCCTTTAAGCGGAGTCATCGTGCCGAAAATATCGCCGCATTTATCTATAACGCGCATTTTGCACTCGCGGTAAATTTCTTCCGGCGGCTCTTCGTCGAACCAGACGAAATCGAGCGAACTGCCCTGAAATTTTTCTCTGCCCTGATCGCAACTTTTAAAACCTATCGTGGAGATACCGCCGAAAACGTTTTTGATTTTTATCTGGTCGATTATTCCGTTTTCGGGGCAGTCTTTCCGCCCCGAACTCATTATTATCTCCGAAATCCATTCTTTGGGGAGATATTTCATTATTTTGCTCTGCGCCACGTCCCTCTGCACCTCGCGGGACAGCGACACCACCCACCCGAAAACGTCCTTTCTGTTCTTCCTGTAAGGGTGAATTCCCCTCGCCATGTATATCGCTTCCACCGCCCCGCATTCCGTTTTTCCGCTTCTGTTCCCGCCGAAAACCCAGCGGTTGCGCTTCGGGCATTTGTGAAACGCGA
>JALETB010000097.1 GCA_022781715.1 Clostridiales bacterium
GGAAACGTTATAGAAGTAAACGACGGTAAATTTTCAGTCGCATCGCTCGGCGCATACACGATAACTTATAAAGTAATTACCGCAGGTTACGAAGGCGAAGCAAGTGTAACCGTAAATTGTAAAAAGGGTAATCTTTTAAATAATTTTGATAAAATAAGCGATATGACCTATGTAGGCATAAGCACTGCTAACGAAGTAGTAAACACGCTTTCAGGTAAGGCAATAAAGATTACCGCAAACGCGGCGTTCAGCTGGACGAGAGTAAGCTTTCCCGCAATCGAAAACGGCGGATATCTTACCGTTGAAAATTTAAGAAAATACGAAAAGATAAGATTTGTAATTTATTGTTCGGCAGACGGCGTTTATACTTGTAGCGCAAATAATGAAGAAGGTTATACGTTAAAGAAAGGCTGGAACATCGTTGAGTTCTCGCCCGAAAACATAAAATCGGCGTTTGAAGAAAGCGTAAACGGTTTTTATCTGTGCGTGAACAACGTCGCTCAGGGCGATTATATAATGATGTATTCGGCGGAAGGCATTTACGCCGACGACTATCAGGTTTAATAAATTTTCCTCTTTGTCGCGTCTTTTCCGGGCGCGACAAAGAAAAAATGTCGGAGAACTCTATAATGACAAAACTTTTTCAGAAAGGAAAAGAAAATCGGACTCCCGCCGCAAAGGGAATACGTAAAAAACGAGTAAGGCGCATAAGGCCGGTGTTTATCGCGGCGGGCGTCATAATGCTCGTTTACGCGTTGTCGATGCTTACGCCGCTTTATTATATGCTGGTGAATTCCTTAAAGCGAATCGACGACTTTTTAGAGCGCGGCGCGTGGGTTTTTCCGTCCGGACAGTACGGCGGAATATTCTGGGAAAACTACCAAAACGTTTTTAAAATGGGCGGCGATACGAGTTTTTATAAAATGCTTTTAAACTCGCTCATATTCACCGTGTCGGTCGTTCTGATTTCAACCGCCAGCACGACGGCAACGGCATACGTTCTTGCAAGATTCCGGTTCCCGGGCAGAGGATTTCTGGTTTCGATAGGTTTCGGCTCGCTGGTTTTGCCCGATTTCGGCGCGGCTTCGGTTATATATAAATTGTTTCTTGACTGGAATCTTATGGATACCTGGGGAATACTCATACAGTTTGCAACGCCGTTCGGAATACTTTATCTGATGCTTTTCGGTTTGTTTTCCGCAATGTCGAACGGTTATGTGGAAGCGGCGGAAATCGACGGGGCGGGCGAGTTTACCATATTTTTCAGAATATGCGTGCCAATGGCGTTCGGAATGATGAGCGCGGTAATGGTAATAACAGCCATCAACACGTGGAACGATTATTACACTTCGTATATGTATTTGCCGAGTTTAAAGACGTTGGCTTTAGGGCTTCAGGAATTGTCGCTCACGCTTTCGCAGTTTCAGCGTCCGACGCTGTTTGCCGCAATGGTTATAACCGTTGCGCCCGTGGTAATACTTTTTATTGCCATGCACGACAAAATAATTTCGTTTACCGCCGGCGGCGGATTAAAGGGATAGGAGATTTTATGAATAAGAAGATTATATCGGTATTTTGCGCGTCGTCGATAGCCTTAAGTCTGGGGCTTTCGGCATGCGGAAAAAGCGACACTTCCGCGATTTCGTATAAAATAACGGAATCCGAAGAAACCATGCGTTTGGGCGCGTTCGACACGCCGCATAACGGTTTTGAAAACGAACGCGGAACGCCCTGGGGGTTGGAAAAAGATTGCAACACCGAGGAAAACTGGCGCGTTATGGCAGATTGCGGTTATAACGTTGCGCTGCCAATATACGATACCACGCACGAGCATGTGCTTAAATCGCTTGCAAATGCGGAAAAGAACGGCGTAAAAGTTCTCATAATGGACTATGAAAACCCGTCGCTTCACAACATATGTCATAACGGCAAGGGGCTTACTTACGATGAGGCATATTCTCAGATCCTTGCGCAGGAAAGCAAAATCAAAGCGCGAATCGACGAATTTGCCGCATATAAATCATTTGGCGGACTTCACGTTATTGACGAGCCGTCAATGGATTATTACAATACGATAGCGGCGGCCCAGGATTGGTGGTATAAAAATTATCCCGAATACGAATTTTATGTGAATCTGTATCCGTCATACGCGAGCGATATGCAACTTTACGGCAAATATGCGGGAGAATATACGTTCAGGGATTACGTTTTCAATTTCGTCGAAACGGTAAATCCGACCTGTATTTCGTACGACCATTATCCGCTTCAGAAAGCCGGACTTCGAGGAACGGTTCGCCCGCAGTGGCTTTCAGACCTCGAAACGTTTGCCGACGCTTCGAAAAAATACGATATTCCGTTTTATATCTATATTCTGACGACAAGGCACTGGAGTTACATTTCGCCCGAACTTTACAGCGAAGTGGCATGGCAGGCATACAGCGCGATGTGTTACGGAGCGAAAGGGTTGCAAACTTTCCTTTACTGGTCGTATCTTGCGCCGGACAGCGATACGAATAATCTCGGTACCGGGCTTGTCGATCCGCAAGGCAACAAACTCGCTTGTTATTATGCCGTAAAAGAGGTCTTTGACGAAATAAAATCGTTTGAAGGGTTGTATATGAATTTCGACTGGGTGGGCACGATGCCTTTGGGTATGAGCGGAAGCGGAACGTACAGTCAACTTCGTTCTCCGCTTGAAAAAGTAAAGGGGATAGCTTCTGTCGACGCAACGGCGGACGCGCTCGTTTCGGAATTCAAGGATAAAAAAGGCAACGTCGCCTATATGGTCATGAACTATTCTTCGCCTTTTGAGCATGCGGATAACAAAGTTACTTTAAAGTTTGAAAACGCCAATAAAGTGCTTGTCTGCAAAAAAGGCAAAAGAGTTGTGGAAAACCTGAAAAACAATACTTTGGAACTTGATATCGGTTGCGGCGAAGGTTACTTCGTGATTCCGGTTAAATAAAAATCCGACAGGAGGATATGGTTATGAAAAAATTCGGTAAAATAATTGCGTTGCTGCTTTGCGTTATGGCAAGTTTATCGGTTATCGCGTGCGGCGGAGGCAACGGAGGTTCCGTCGGCGATTCCGTTAAAGACGACGTCGGCAAAACAGGTAAAAGAGGCGAAAAAGGAACGCTTTCGTTGAACGTTTATGCTGCAGGCTACGGCACGGATTGGATAACTTCGGCTATTTCGTTGTTTCTTCAGGACAATGCGGGCGTCAAGTATTATCTCGATGCAAGTCCGCTCGCTTTAAGCGCGGTTAAAACCCAACTCGAAAACGGAAACTGCAAGGACGACGTTATTCTGGTAAGCGCGGCGGATTACGAATCGTACGTTGCGAAAGGATATATCGAGGACTTAACCGACGTTTATCAGTCCGTTATTCCCGACAGCGGTAAAAAAGTCGAAGAAGTAATAGACGCAAACGTTATGGCAGATAAGGTCATAAACGGTAAAAAATACGGTATTCCGTGGCAGGATAACCCGCCCAGCGGACTTATTTACAATAAGAAGATGTTTGAGCGTTACGGCTGGACCATTCCGGAAACCATGGACGAATTCTGGACGCTTTGCGATAAAATAGCCGAGGATACCGAAGGTTCGGTTGCCCCGCTCACTTTCGGCGGCGCAGACGGAAACGGTTATCTTTACACCAATTTCCCGCAATGGCTTTCCGAATGTTACGGCGCAGACGGGATGAAGGAGTTCTTCAGACTCGGCTCGCCCGAGGTGTATTCCGTTCAGCAGGAAGGCAGAGCAAAAGTATATTCCACTCTGGCAAGACTCACTAAGGGAAAAACGAGCAAAGGTACCGATATAACGCTTGACGGCTCGGTGGGCGCCACCGCGATAACCGCGCAGTCCAACTTTATAAACGGCAGAGCGGCTATGATCGTGGGCGGAACGTATTTCCCGACCGAAATGGTTGATTACATTAAAATCAAAAACTTCGACGCGGGCTATATGCCAATGCCCCATATCAATGCGGACAAAAAATCCATCGACGGCAGCAAAGATACGTCGAACATACTTTTCTCTTCCGATAACGGTGTGTTCGCAATACCTGCAAGCGCGGCAAATAAGGATCTGGCAAAACAGTTTTTAATTCATATGCTCACCGAAAAGAGTTATTCCTCTTTCGTAAAAGCCACGCACGGACTTTTAAGACCGTTAAAAGGCGTTAAAGTAAATACCGACGGATTCGACGCGTTCACGCTCGCGGCGTTCAACGGGTTCTATCACGACGACAAAGCCGAAAGGGTTTACGCCGTTACGCCGAACAAAGTGCTCGAAAAAGATATTCTTGCCGTTTTCTTTGCTTATGAAGGCGGATTCTTCAACAGGATAGCGGGCGCCGAATCTTACGAGGCGGCGAAGAGCATTGCAGAAGGTTGCACCGCAAACGAAATTTCCTGCGTCTTTAAAAAATGGGACGCAAATAAAAACGAATGGAAGATATGATTACCGCAAAAAAATCAAAATACAGGCTGTCTCCGTCGAAAATCGTGTTTATAATAGTTATGCTTGTCGTTCCGCTTGCGAATTTCGCGATTTTCACGGTGTACGCAAATTTAGGCGGCTTGGTTTTGTCGTTCAAACAGATCATAGACGGAAAGGAAGTGTTCGTATTTTTTGAAAACTTTCAAAGGTTTTTTCGTCTTTTCGGAAGTCAGAACTACGGCAGAATAATAGGTACGTCGTTCGCATGGCTGCCCGTCGTTTTGTGCGTGATGTTTCCCATAACCGTTTTTATGTGCTTCTTTCTGTATAAGAAAGTTCCGCTTTCCAGGCTCATAATCGTAATCCTGTTTATCCCCAACATTATACCCGCAGCGGTTATGTCGGAATTTTACAGAAGATTATGGGATACGGGCGGAGGCGCGTTTCAGAGCGGTATAATGGTTAAACTGTTCGCGTTTATAACAGGCGGCAGAGAAATAAACTGGCTTATTACCGAAGGCTATGCGAACTGGGCGTTGTTCGTATACACTATATGGTTCGGCTTCGGGCTGTATTCTTTATTTATCTGGGGCGCAATGTCGCGTATACCCGAGGAAGTTCCCGAGTCCGCCCAACTCGACGGCGCGGGACTTATGACCGAACTTTTCAGCATTACGATACCTTTTATATGGCCTACGCTTTCGATTGCTATCGTGATGTACGTGCTGACGCCGTTCACAATATATATGCAGCCGCTTATGCTTGCCGAAAACGGAAGATACGGAACTACGACCATAGCCCTTCTTATAATAAACGAGATAAAGCGACCGGATCCGTATTATGCCGCGGCAATAAAAATACTTGTTTCTTGTATATCTTTCCCGCTTGCGCTTTTATTGCAAAAGGGATTATCCAAATTATTTACAGGCGTTGAAATATAAAAGGACTTATTATGAAATTGACATTTAACGACTACTACGATAAGGTTTTAGGGTGTTACACGGGCAAAAATATAGGCGGAACGCTGGGCGCGCCGTTTGAGTGTTTCAGGGGAGTTTACGATATCGACTGGTTTCAGCAGGACATATCTCATCCCGTGCCGAACGACGACGTGGATCTGCAACTCGTCTGGTTGAGAGCCATAGAGTTGGAGGGCGCGAAAATAGATTCTCACGTTCTTGCCGAATACTGGAATACTTATATCTGCGCGACTTTATCCGAATACGGTACAGGTAAAAACAACTTTAACATGGGTATCGAGCCGCCGCTTTGCGGCAGAATGCGCAACCCGAACAAGGATAGCAACGGCGCATGGATCAGAAGCGAAATATGGGCTTGTACCTGCGCGGGAAATCCTCAGCTTGCTGCAACTTACGCTTATTTCGATTCGTCTGTGGATCATGCGGACGAAGGCGTTTATGCCGCCGTGTTCTGCGCGGTAATCGAGTCGGCTGCGTTTTTTGAAAAAGATATAAGAAAACTCATCGAAATAGGTAAGTCTTACATCCCCGAAGACTGCAAAATCGTTTGCGCTGTAGATACGGCCATAAAATGTTACGATTCGGGTAAAAGTTGGAAAGAAGCGAGAAAGGAAATGTTCAGGCTCGCGCCTACGAACTTCGGAATGATGGCGGGCTACTGGAAAGGTACGGACGAAGTTCCCGCAAACGAGCGCGTTCCGGCGCAAACGCCCGACCCCGAAATACCTCACGGCTCGCAGGCATTCGACGCTATATGGCATATGGGCGCGCTTATAATTTCACTTTTATACGGCGAAAACGACTTTGCAAAAACCGTTTGCATAGCGGTGAATATGGGCGAAGATACCGATTGCACGGCAGGCACGGCTGGCGCGATTTTAGGCATTATCATGGGCGAGAAGGCTCTTCCTTTAAAGTGGAAGAAGGCCTGTTCGGATAAAATCGCAACCTGCACGCTTCGTTACGATCAATACCTTTATCCGCCGAAAACGGTTAAAGAACTTGCTTACAGAGTGGCTCGTCAGGCTCCCGTGATGCTCGGATACTATTATTGCGACATAATGCCCGGGTTCGATTACGATACGGGCAGAATTCCGCAAAAAAAGGATTACTTCACCATAACGGCGATTCCCGAATTCAAATATACGGGCGTAAATCCGCTTGATTGGCATAAATACGAAGACGTTAAACAACTGATAACCGAAAAGAACGTGGTAACGCGGCATTTCGACCTGTATAACGTTAAAATCGCTTACGACGAAGACTTGGTTAAAATTGAAGAGAACGCGGGCAAAAAACTGCGCCTGACGTTCCTTAATAAATGGTTTACGCCTCAGTATCTGCAAATAAATCTTTTAAACGTTCCCGAGGAATGGGAAGTTAAAGGCGGAAAAAGTTTCTGCGTAGGGCTCGAACACTGGCACGGCGGAGTAAACTATAACTCTTACGATCTGGAGATTATCCCGCGCGGCATAAAAGACGGAGTCGTAAGTATCGTGATGGAAATATCCGCAAACGGAAGACTCAGCAAAAACTATATTCCGCTTACCTTTATTCAGGGCGCATGTTGATAAGGAGAAAAATATGAACAAGAAAATAATCGCTATGCTCGCCGCATTTGTTCTTGGCGCGGCGTGCGTTAATTCCGTTTCCGCGTCGGCGGCTTCGGGCGACAAAATAACCATAGACGGCACTTATCTTAAAAAAGCCGTGGTTTCCGATAATCCGATAGAACTTACCGCCGTAGTCAGAGATTCCGCAAAACGCATCAAATTTTACGAAAAACTCGTCTGGACCGTCGTGGAGGGCGAAGACGTCGCTCAGATCGCAGACGGAAAAGTCACCTTTAAAAAGGCGGGCAATTTTACCGTGAGAGCGGCGGAAGAAGCCGACGCTTACGTTTATTCGACTTTTTCGGGTACGGCGTACGAGGCGACTTTTTCAAACGTTACGCTTAACAATTCGTTTGAAAACATAACCGTAAACACACAACCCATGAAACTTTCGGGCAATATCGAAGTAAGGGGAATAACTCCTGCGGACGATTGCCATTATGAACTTAGTTACGAAGTGGTTTCCGGACCGGCAGAAATTTATCTTAAAGAATTTTTAAGAATAACCGGTAAGGGAGAGGTGGTTTTAAAAGCGGCAAGTAAATTCGATTCGGACGTGTTTACTACCGTTACCTTTACCGTAACCGATCCCGACGAGGGCAAAATCGTCGGCGACGACGAAACCTTTGAACAGGAACACGTTACGTCGGGTTCCGGCGGCGGTTGCGGCGGAAGCGCAAGCGGTTCGATCGGTTTAGCGTTAGTTGCTTTTCCGGCTTGCTTTGCGATTTTCAGAAGGAAACGAAACGCATGAACGACTTTACTTCTTTAGGTCTTATGGTCGATTGCTCGCGCAACTCGGTTTTGACCGTAAGCGCTGTTAATCGACTTATAGACCTGCTTTCTTCACTTGGTTACACGTCTTTGCAGCTTTATACCGAAGATACTTACACGGTTGAAAACGAGAAGTATTTCGGCTATCTTCGCGGAAGATATTCGATGGACGAAATAAAGGAAATGGACGAGCATGCGTCCGAAAAGGGCATGACGCTCATACCTTGTATTCAGACGCTTGCTCACTTATCGAAAATTTTCCGCTGGAAACCGTATTGGGAAATAAACGACTGCAACGATATTCTGCTCGCGGAAAACGACAGGACGTACGAACTTATAGACAACATGTTCGCGTCTCTTGAAAAGTGCTTCAGAAGTCGCTCGGTAAACATCGGCATGGACGAAGCCCATATGCTGGGGCTCGGGAAATACAAAGACCTTCACGGCGAAAAGAACCGCAGCGAAATTATGCTTTCGCACCTGAACAAAGTGCTTGAAATCGCAAAAAAACACGGTTTTAAATGTTGTATGTGGTCGGATATGTTTTTCCGGCTTGCCGGCGGCGATTACTATAATTCCGGCAGCGAAGTGAAAGTCAAAATTCCCGAAAATCTCGAACTGATTTACTGGGATTATTATTCGACCGACGAAGAGCATTATTCAAAGATGATGCGCGCGCATAAAAAAATCGCGGATAACGTGTCGTTTGCGGGCGGCTTGTGGACGTGGACGGGGCTTGTTCCTCACAACGGTTACGCTTTGAAGGCTTCGCGCGCGGCAATGAGCGAATGTATAAAAAACGGGATAAACAAAGTTTTTTTTACGGCATGGGGCGACGACGGCGGTTTTTGTTCTCCGTTTTCGGTTCTTCCTGCTATATTTGCCGTATCCGAATACGCGAAAGGCAATTTCGACGAAAACAGCATAAAGCAAAAGTTTTTTGAAAGATTTTCCGTGAAGTTCGACGATTATATGCAAATAGACGCGCCTAACGAAATATCCTTAAAAAACGAAGCGGACGTTGTGAATCCGTCGAAATATCTGTTGTATAACGATTGCTTTTTGGGAATGTTCGATTCTGCGATTCCGCAGGATTGCAACAAAAAATATGCCGGAATTGCAGCGAATTTACGCAAATTGCAAATTCCCGACGAATATAAATTCGCGTTTAAACCCGTAATATCGTTATGCGAATGTCTTTCTTTCAAAGCGGAACTCGGTTTAAAAATCCGGTCGGCATATAAAAACGGAGATAAAAAACAACTCGGACTTCTTTTGAACGGCGACTATAAAAACGCCGTAAATAAAACGGAAGAACTGTATGAAAACCTGAAAGAATATTGGAACGTGTTGTATAAACCGCACGGCGCGGACGTACTCGATCTGCGCTTCGGCGGAATAATAGCAAGGCTTAAACGCAATGCGGAAAAACTGAACGATTATCTCGAAGGCAAAACAGATATAATCGAGGAACTCGAGGAAGAAATTTACGACTATCTGGGGAACGAAGAATTCTCCGGAAAACCGCTTGCGTACAACGGATTTGCAAGCAACGCCACGGTGAACGATATATAAAAAGATATATAATTTTATGTCAGTATTTTTTAATGAAAACGAGTGGATGTGGAAAGAAAATCAGACCGAAAACTTTCCTGTAGCGCAATACGGCGCGAAGTCTTTTATGTGGACGGACGCGCTTTATAACGGTAATTTCGTAAACGCCCTGTCCAACAATCACGGGCAGACTTTCTGTCGCGAAGAAGTGATAAAATATCTGCAGGGATTCCGCGCGGAAAAGAGCCATTTCAACAGTTTTGAACTTGAAATAAACGGTTTAAGACTCCGCGATAAATTCGTCTTTGAGAATCAGATTCTCGAAAAAGACGAAAGGGGATTCGACGTTCATACTATAAGTTTGTCTGATCCGGATATGAAGATCCGCGTAAGGGTGAAAACCCGTCTTGACGGCTCTGCCTTTCTGGTGAGATGGCTCGAAATCGAAAACGCGGGCAGGGAAAAAGTCGCCGTAACCGGGCTTTATCCCATGTGCGGGATTTTATACCGGGAAGTGATGACCAATACTTTCAACGGGCAGAACTTCCGTCCCGAGAGTTACGTCGCAAGTTTTTCGGACAATAATTATCTGGGCGAAGGCGAAATCAAGTGGTTTAAAATTCCGAAAGCCACACTTAAATTTGCGCACGAACGTCCGGTTTTCAATCCTCCAACGTATTTTTTGAAGAACGATAATTCGTGTCAGATAACGGTAATTTCCATTGAAACGAGCATGATGCCCCGCGCGGAATTTACGAAGTGCGGCGATTATACCTGGGCAAGACACGTTACGAACGCCGACTACCTGCATTTTAAAGCGGGTGTGGACAGATGCGCGCTTCCCAGATTTTTAGAACCCGGGCAAACGGTTGTTTCGGCGAAAGTTCATATCGGGCAGGTTTGGGGAGATCTGGACGACGCGTCCAACGAGTTGTTCGATCACATTCGTTTATCCGTTAAACCCGCAAGAAATCAGCCGATTACTCATCCCGTGGCGTACACTCACGGTTGTTACAGCGATTGCCGTCAGCAGAACAAGCAGATGCTCATCAAGGCTGTGGATAACGCCGCAGCGATAGGCGCGGAAATGTTCATGGTGGACGCAGGCTGGTTCGGCAGCGAAAAAGGCGACTGGTACACGCAGCGCGGCGACTGGTATGAAACGCCGAGTTTAAAAGGCGGCTTAAAAGACGTTTTCGACTACGCGCATAAAAAAGGAATGATGTGCGGGTTGTGGATGGAAGCGGAAGGTTGCGATCTTTCAAGCGAACTCGCTAAAACACATCCCGAATGGCTCATACAGGCTTACGGCAGAAAAATGCCCACGCTGAATCTTTTAATCCCCGAAGTCCGCGAGTACGTGTATAATTCGATTTGCGGCGTTATCGATAAATATAACCTTGATTTGTTCCGTATAGACGGCGGGCTTAAAGAGCCTTCCGAACGGTATACCGAAAGCGGCTATGAGGGAACGTCCTGGGAATATTACGAATATCTGTACGAAATAATAGATAAAGTCCGCAAAAAATATCCGTCGCTCTATTTTGAAAATTGCTCGGGCGGCGGCGGAAGAAGCGACCTTGGCATTATGAGCCGTTTCGACTGGATGCAGGCAACCGATTTGTTCGCTCCGATAACGCAACTGAGAGTTATTTACGGATTATCCAGAGCGATGTGTCCCGAACAATTGCTGTCTATTCCCGCGCTCGTGCATAACGGCGATCCCGATTTGCTTGCAAGAACCACTATTTTCGGACATATCGAAACTACCGATATAGCGGATAATTATCTGAGAATGAATCCGGTTGCAAAGGCTGCCTGGCTTAAAGCCATAGACCTTTATAAAAAGCAAATACGACCGATTATCGATACCTGCAACGTCTATCATCATACGCCGTTTGAAGACTATACAAAGCGCGGCGAATGGCTTGTTCTGGAGTATGCGTCCAAGGATAAGAGCAAGTCGATAGTTGGCGCGTTCCGTCTGGAAGACGCCAATGAAAGCGAGTATGTGGTAAAACCGCGCGGAATATCGTGCGAGGGCGAATACGAAGCGTATCTCGATAACACGGGCGATAAATTTACGGTGAGCGGCTACGAACTTAATCAAAAAGGCTTCACCGTAAAACTTTCCGGAAAAACCACGAGCGAAATAGCGGTGTTTACGAGAAAATAATATGTGGTTGTATTCTTTGCCCGTAGTTGCGCTGTTTGTCATAACTATGGCGGCGAACCTGACTTCGCAGATAACAAAAAATTCTTTCGTAAAAAAATACGCGTCGGCGGCGGATAAATATTTATTCATCGCCTTCGGCGGAATTGTTTCCGTTGCGGCGCTTTTTCTGTCCGGCGGAATAAAAACGCTATCGCCGTTCACGTTTTTAACGGCGTGCGGATTCGGCGCGCTCACTCTTATTCAGTCGTATTTTATGCTTCGCGCGTATGACTCGGGCTCGTTTGCATACACAAGCGTTATAGTTTCTCTTTCAACGATAATCCCCGCGTTTTCCGGGGCGATATTCTGGAACGAAACGCTTTATCCCGCGCAGATAGCCGGTATTGTTCTGCTTGTTCTGTGTTTTGCGCTTTGCGTCGGAAAAGATAAAGAAAAAAAGCAAATGAGCGTAAAATGGCTTGCGTGCGTCTTTCTCGCTTTTTTAAGCACGGGATTTATAGGCATAATGCAAAAAGTTCATCAATCGTCTGCTTATGCAAACGAACTTAACGGATTTTTAATAATTTCGTTTCTGATTTCCGCGCTGGCGGCGGGAATTTGCGCCGTTATCGCCTTAAAAAGAAAGAAGGCTGAGCAAAATGATAACGCGGACGGCGAAGAAAAACCGGCAAAGGGCGTCGCTTATTTTTTACCGATAGTTTTATCCGGCGTCGGAGTCGCGCTCAATAACGTAATAAATCTGTACCTGTCCGGAAAAGTAGACAGCGCGGTGTTTTTCCCTATAGTAAACGGCGGAGGACTGATTTTAGTAACGCTTTGCGCAGTCATTTTATATCGTGAAAAACTTTCGGTAAAACAGTGGATAGGAATTATAGTGGGAATAATTTCGGTTGTTCTTTTAAGTAATCCTTTTTAGGTGAAAAACAGCAACTAAGCTATTCAGCAATATATTATGTTATTTTTGTAAAGTTTAGCATTTGACCATACTTTGCAGGAACATGGCATTTTTTTAAAGCAACAAAAAAATGTAAAAACGATTGCAAAAAATAACCTTTCAAAACGAATAAAAACGATAACCTTAATCGGTTGTCGTTTTTTATTTTTGTATATTTTTAGCAAAGATCTACACATTTCAGGCTATTTCGGTTTCAAGCCTTTTCTGCTCATCGGAATATTTTTGTATAAAGGCGATACAAACATCTTCGGGCATTTTGCCTTTCAGTCTGTCCTCATAGGCAAGTTGTATCAGACGAGATAGTTCTTCCGTTCGTTTTCGTTTTGCTTGCAAATCTTTTTGAATTGCCAGGCTTGTCTTGTCCGCAAGTTCAACGTTTTGACAAATAAATTCTTCTCGGATAGACATTTCGTCGAGTACGATTTTTTGCGCCATTTCGCGTATATTGCCTAAAACGATTTCTTCCAAGTCTTTCGCAGAAATGTAATGAGATAAACAAAGAGTTTTTACGTATCGTAAATGCAGTCCGCAGTTAAAGAGATACAGATATTATGTTTTGGTGTGGTTGGCATGTCCGCTTATTTTAAGCTTACTGCCACAGTCGGCGAATACAAGAAAACCAGAAAGCGGGTGTACAAATTCCGACCTTGTTTTTCTGCCTTGCGCTATGGATTTCATTCGGCGTGGACTTTAGCTCGTAACTCTTGCGATATAATCGGTTCGTGGTTGTTGTAAGTTATTACCCATTCGCTACGATCTTTGGCTTGGCGTTTATGGTTTTTGTAAGAGATTGTGGTTTCCTGTAACATAGGAAGATGTCCGATATGGTTTTTTTGACGTTTTCAGGGAGTAAAGTCGTACTCGAAAAGGACTGAAAAAGGAGTTTTGGAGCATAAAAAAGGACGGCGCATGGAAAACGCCGCCCGAAACAAAACGGAGCGAAAACACTCGGAAGATATAAAAGGAATGAAACTCAAAATATGCCGACGAGCGAAGAATTATGGGGCGATTCGTCAAGCGGTTTAGCGGCGAACGCCCCATTTCGCTCGGCTCCAAAGTTGACCTTTTTATTCGAGTTTAAGTGAGTTGTTTGGCGGGTGCTTGACCGCGCCGCGATGCGGCGCGCTTGTATAAGTCAAGCACCCGCCAAAGTGCCATTTGTGTATCTTTGCTATTTTTTCTGATTGTCTATTTGATATGGTGTTTGTGTTTTTACTTTTGATAGTTGCGCTTTTTATCTGAATGTCTAACTTTGAGGATATGTTTTCTCGGTTGGTAAAACAGATGGCAGCGCATGAGGGTGTTACCACACAACTTTAAGCTGAAAATCAAATGGAGTGGGTTGGGCGGATGAACAATATCTGTAATCAAGCAACAGAATTTGTATATGCTGAACTTATATATAATTAAATAGATATGACAAATCGCCTGCCAAGATGTTTTGGCAGGCGATTTTACTTTTACTTGATTTCAGTTTTCCACAGGCCGTGGAGGTTGCAGTAAGCATAAACTGCAACAGGTTTATCTTCGCCGGTGCAAAACGTAGCTTCCGGCGTATCGCCAGGTTTAAAGGCTCTCCGCTGACCGCCCTTCTCAGTTTCAACATAAATCCATTGAATGTAGTGCTCCTCGGTCATGGGATGGGTTGTTTCGCCGACTCTTACATAAACGGAACCGTCTTCTTTATGAACATAAGGCAAGTGTTTTTCGACAGTGGCTTCAGTGGTGTTGGGAACCAGCGCCTCCATCTTTTGGCCGCAGCACATCATAGGGACGCCCGCATCGTGAATAAGACCAATTAAGTTACCGCAATGGCGACAAATATAAAACTTTTCTTTCATTTTTTTTCTCTCTTTAATAATTTTCTTTACGAACTTCAAAATAAGCTTGCGGATGCTTACATACAGGACATGTTTCGGGAGCCTTAGTACCAACAACGATATGTCCGCAATTGCGGCATTCCCAAA